>CAVRRT010000014.1:0-52232 GCA_963723305.1 uncultured Pseudomonadota bacterium | reverse complement strand
GAGGGCGCCGGTGGTCTCGGAGAGCGCGGCGAAGATCCCGCCGCTGTGGAACCAGCGGACGCCCGTTTGCCCTTGCCCTTGCCCTTGCCCTTGGGCCCCGAAGATCGCCTTCCAGTCGAAGTCGCCCGGCTCGAGCTCGGCCGCCGCTTCGTTGGAGCGGTTGTAAAAGACGACCGGCGCCCGCACGCCCGCGCCGCGGTCGCTGTAGACCGTCGCCATGTTGGGGCCGTTGACCCCGTTGTGCGGGAAGCGCTTGTAGAACGGCTTCACGCCCATCGCCCGCACGCGCTCGGCGATGAGGTCGCCGATCGGGTAGTCGACCATCGCGCTGGCGATGCCGCTCTGCATCCCGAAGCAGTCGCTGAGGTTGGCCGCCACGTTGAACTCGCCGCCGCTGACGTGGATGTCGCAGCGGCTCGCCTTGCGAAACGGGATGACGCCCGGATCGAGCCGGTGCACGAGCGCCCCCAGGCTGAGAAAATCGAGCGCGCCGTCGGGGCGAATGACGAGCCGGCCGTGAGTTCTTTCGGTCATGTCCGCATCCTCGTGGTCGTGAACGGATCGTTCTTCAAGCGATAGAGCGTCTCTCCCGCCTTGGGGACATACAAGAGACCTTCGTCCTCGCGGCCCTGCCACGAAGCGACGTCGATGGTCCGGTGATCGCGGTAGCCGAGGTTGACGGCGCGGCACTCCTCGGCGCCGATCCCGGTGGCCAGCGTGACCGTGATGCGCGGCGACTCGACGCCCCCTTCGAAGGTCCCGATCCCCTTGACGTGCGTCGCGTGCGCCAGCACGCCGCGCGGCACGCCGGGGAACCGCCCCGGCTGCTTCAGAAAATAGTCGCGCACGTGGTAGCCGATCTGGCGGATGAGCGCCCCGTGAACGACGGAGATCTCCTTGATGTGCGGCGCGTAGATGACGATCTCGCCGCCGTCGGCGACCACCGGCTCCAGCTTGTAGGCACACTTTCCGCCCACCCAGAGCTCGTCGTACATCGGCGGCGCGCACGACAGCACGCTCTCGAAGGCGCGGTCCTTGTAGATGACGTGAATCTGGCTGGAGAGCGTCGCCGCCGCCTCCCAGGTCTCCTCGGGCGCGCCAAGATACAGCCCCGCCAGGGCGTTTCCCTCGACGACAAGGCTGGCGCACTGGCGCTCGACCGGGACCAGGGCGGCCGCCCGATCGACGACCGCGCGCACCGGCGTGTACTTGGTCCCGATGATCGACGGGTTGGTGATGAGCGCCCCCAGCCAGTGGAACATGTCCAGGATCTCCTGGCCGCCGATCCCCGGAAACAGGTACTTGTTGCCGCCCGAGAACCCGACCACCTCGTGCGGGAAGGTCGGACCGACGATCAGCAGGAGGTCGTATTCGAGCGCCAGCTTGTTGATGGTGACGTCGACCCGCTCGCGCATCAGGCCGCCCGAGATCTCGGCCACCTCGTCCTCGGAGATCGTCCCGATCGAGGCCAGCGCCGCCGGATCGTTCCAGGCGTGGTTGAAGATCTTGGTGCCCGCGTACTTGCCGGCGCGATCGGCGGGGGTGAGGCCCAGCCGCCGGTTGATCGCCTCCTCGCTCATCGGCGGATGCGTCCCCAGCGCGATGAGCACGTCGAAGGCGGTGGCCCCCGCACCCAGGCAGAGCTCCTGCAAGACGCGGAACATCAGATCGATGGGAGCCGTCCGGGTGTGATCGGGGACGATGGCCAGCACCCGTTTGCCGCCCAGCCCCCAGCGGGCGATCTCTTCGCCGCAGAGAGCGCGCACCGCCGCCTCGTCGAGCTTGGTCCCCTTGGCTCCTCGTCCGGTCATCCGTCAAACCCCGGCGTAGGCCGTGAAACCGCCGTCGACCGGGAGGACCACCCCGGTGACGAACTGCGACGCCGGCGAGAGCAGCCAGAGCAGCGCGCCGGTGAGATCGCCGGGCGTCCCGAAGCGGGCCATCGGCGTGTGCTCCAGGATCTTCTTGCCCCGCGCCGTGAGCGCGCCGGTCTCCCGGTCGGTGAGCAGAAACCGGTTCTGCTCGGTCAGGAAGAACCCCGGCATGATGGCGTTGACCCGGATCTGCGGCGCGTACTCCTGCGCCAGGTGCACCGCCAGCCACTGCGTGAAATTGCTGATCCCCGCCTTGCTGGCCGAATAGGCGGCGATGCGGGTGAGCGGCCGCGCGGCGTTCACCGAGGAGACGTTGAGGATGACCCCCTGCTTGCGCTCCGCCATCGGCCGCGCGAAGACCTGCGACGGCAGGATCGTCCCCAGGAGATTCAGGTTGGTGACGGCCTGCCAGGCGGAGATCGGGACCTCGAAGAAGCGGGCGTCGGGCGTGGTCGTCGCGCGCGGATCGTTGCCGCCGGCGCCGTTGATCAGGAAATCGACCTTCCCGCGCTCCCCCAGCACCCGCCGACAGGCCTCCTCCAGCGCCGGGCGATCGAGCACGTCGGCCGGCAGCGCCAGGTGGTTGCCACCCGAGGCACCCGAGGCCGGTGGTGAGAACGTCGCGATCACCTGCTCGGCGCGCGCCACGTTGCGCCCCAGCAGCACGACGTCGGCGCCGCATGCCGCCAGCGCCCGCGCCATCTCGGCCCCCAGCACCCCCGTCCCGCCGGTGACCACCGCCGTCTGACCGGTGAAGTCGTAGGGCGCCCGCATCCCTGGCGTCTGAATCACTTCAGAGGTCGAAGGCGACGGCATGGTCAATGCGCCCCCGCGCGGGTCATCGAGAACTGGTCGATCATAGAGCGAGCGGCGCCACGGCGCCAAGCGCAAGCCAGGTCGAAAGGAGATCTCCCGACCTGGCTTGCTACCTTGGAAGTGGCCTGAGGCCGTCGCGAAGGCTCACACCGCCGCAGGCGCGACCGACGGTGGTCAGGCGTCGGTGCCGGCGTCGGCTCGGCCGCCCGCGCCTGCTGCGGCGCTGGCACCGCCCACGCCGCCACCTCCGGCGCGACCGGCGTCCCCTCCGACGCCGGCCGCGCCGCCACCGCCCCCGCCCCCGCCCCCACCGCTCGCACCGGCCGCTCCGCCGCTCGCACCGCTTTCGCCACCGCCGCCTCCGCCCGAGCCGCTCTTGCCGCCGGCCGCCCCGCCGCCGCCACTGCCAGCTTTTCCGCTCGCCCCGCCGCCACCACCTTTTCCACTCGATCCGGCGCCGCCGTCCACGCCGGGAAGGCTCTGCGAGCTGCCGCAGCCCACCGCGCCAACCGCCGCCGCCAAGGTCAAAGCCAAGATTGCCGCCACTGCTGTCCGTTTCATGGGTCTCCTCGTTGGGTTCATGACGTCAGGCCCGCACGCGAATGCGAGATTCGATCAGCTTCTTCCCGGCCAGCGTGAACAGCGCCAGGATGGTGAGCGTCGAGGCGACGGCGAACGCGCCCGACAGGTTGTACTCGTTGTAGAGAATCTCGACCTGCAGCGGGACGGTGTTGGTCTGGCCGCGGATGTGCCCCGAGACGACCGACACGGCGCCGAACTCCCCCATCGCGCGCGCATTGCACAGGATGACGCCGTAGAGGATGCCCCAGCGGACCTTGGGGAGCGTGACCCGCAGCAGGATCTGCCAGCCGCTGGCCCCCAGCGTGAGCGCCTGCTCCTCCTCGTCGTTGCCGAGGTCTTGCATGATGGGGAGGATCTCGCGGGCGACGAAGGGGAAGGTGATGAACGTCGTCGCCAGGACGATCCCCGGGACGGCGAAGATGACATGGAGGTCGTGCCGCTCGAGAAACGGCCCCAGCGCGCCGCGCGCCCCCAGCAGCAGGACGAAGATCAGCCCCGCGATCACCGGCGAGACGCTGAACGGCAGATCGATCAGCGTCAGCAGCGTCCCCTTGCCGCGAAAACGGTACTTGGCGATGAGCCAGGAGGCCGCCACGCCGAACACCAGGTTGAAGGGCACCGAGATGGCCGCGGTGAGCAGCGTCAGCTTGATCGCCGACCAGGTCTCGGGATCGCGGATCGCCTCGAAGTAGGCGGCGCTCCCCTTGCGGAACGCCTCGACGAAGACGGTCACGATGGGCAGCCCCACGAACAGCACCAGGAAGCTGAGCGCGATCGTCAGCAACAGCCAGCGGAGCGGGCGAGGGTCCTTCATGGCCGCGCGCTCCCGGTGCGCCCGACCCAGGACTGCAGCAAGTTGATGGCCAACAGCACCACGAACGAGGCCGACAGCATGACCAGCGCGATCGCCGTGGCGCCCGCGTAGTCGAACTGCTCCAGCTTGGTGACGATGAGGAGCGGCGCGATCTCCGTCTTGCCCGGCATGTTCCCGGAGATGAAGACGACCGAGCCGTACTCACCGACGGCCCGCGCGAAGGCCAGCGCGAAGCCGGTCAGCGCCGAGGGCAGCACCGCCGGGACGATCACCTTGCGCAGCGTATGGAGGCGCGAGGCTCCCAGCGTCGCCGCCACCTCTTCCATGTGCAGATCGAGATCGAGCAGCACCGGCTGGACGGTCCGCACCACGAACGGCAGCCCGACGAACACCATCGCCACCGCGACGCCCGCCGGCGCGAAGGCGATCTTGATCCCGTGCGGCTCGAGGAAGCGGCCCAGCCACCCTTGCTCGACGTAGAGCGTGGTGAGCGCGATCCCCGCCACCGCCGTCGGCAGCGCGAAGGGCAGATCGACCGCCGCGTCGACCAGCGCCCGCCCCGGAAATTCGTAGCGGGTGAGCACCCAGGCGAGCAGCACGCCGAACACCACGTTCACCAGGCCGGCCACCAGCGCCGCGCCGAAGCTGAGCCGATACGCGGCCAGCGCCCGCGGCGACAGCACGGCGTGCACCAGCGCCGCCCGGTCGAGCGAGGCCGTCTTCCAGACCAGCCCCGACAGCGGAATCAGCACCACCAGCGAAAGGAAGGTGAGGGTCATCCCCAGCGAGAGGCCGAAGCCCGGCAGGCTCCCGCGTGACGGCGCGCGCCGGGACGCCGCCGGCGAAGGAACCTCGACCGCCGCCAGCGCCATCACGACCCCGGCTGGTAGATCTGGTCGAACGTGCCGCCGTCGGCGAAGTGGGTGGCCTGCGCCTTGTGCCAGCCGCCGAAGAGGCTGTCGATGGTGAACAGCTTGATCTTGGGGAACGCGCCGGCGTGCTTGGCGGCGACGGTGGCGCTGCGCGGGCGGTAGTGGTTCTTGACCGCCAGCTCCTGCCCCTCGTCGGTGTAGAGGAACTTGAGGTAGGCCTCGGCGACCGCGCGCGTGCCGTGCTTGTCGACGTTCCTGTCCACGACCGCCACCGGCGGCTCGGCGAGGATGCTGGTGCTCGGATTGACGATCTGGAACTTGTCCTTCCCGAGCTCGCCCACCAGCAGGTAGGCCTCGTTCTCCCACGACACCAGAACATCACCGATGCCGCGCTGGCCGAAGGTGGTGGTCGATCCGCGCGCGCCCGAATCGAGCACCGGGATGTTCTTGTAGAGCTTGCGCACGAATTCTCGCGCCGACGCGTCGCTGCCGCCCGGCTTCTGCAGGGCGTAACCCCAGGCCGCCAGGTAGGCCCAGCGCGCGCCGCCCGAGGTCTTCGGGTTGGGCGCCACGACGGTCACGCCGGGCTTGATGAGGTCGTCCCAGTCGCGGATCCCCTTGGGATTCCCCTTGCGCACGACCAAGACGATCGTCGACGTGTAGGGTGAGCTGTTGTCGGGCAGCCGCTTCTGCCAGTCCTTGTTCACGCGCCCCGACTGCTCGGCGATGGCGTCGATGTCGTACGCCAGCCCCAGCGTCACGACGTCCGCCTCGAGGCCGTCGATCACCGAGCGGGCCTGCTTGCCGGAGCCTCCGTGCGACTGGCTGATGTTCACCGCCTGCCCGGTCTTCTGCTGCCACTGCCTGCCGAACGCAGCGTTGACGTCCTGATAGAGCTCGCGGGTCGGATCGTAGGAGACGTTCAACAGCTTCACCTCCCCCTCCCCACGCGCGGGCGCTGCCCGTGTCGCCAGCAACGCCGCGGCCACGCCCAGGCCCACCGCACCAATCGTGATTGCCTTTTTCATCGTCGTTCCTCCGTGGCCCGCGGAACGGTTAGAACGCCACCTGGAACCGCGCGATCCCCATCTTTTCGGTGGTGCGGTTTCCCACCTTTGCCCCGGCGTCGAACCAGGTCTCTTCGTAATCGGCGGCTGCTTTGAGATTGCGGGTCATTTGCCAGCCCAGCGCCACGCCGAAGGCGCGTGCCCGGTTGACCGAAGTCGCCGGATTGGCCGCGGTGGGGAAGGTCGCGTGGTCGATGTCGAGCCAGTCGTAGCGGGCGCCGATCTCCAGCGCGCCGAAGCCGCCGGACGCGAGGTCGAGATTGTGGTGCGGCTTGACGCCTTCATAGGTTGCATCGCCGCCGATGACGAACGACGCCTGCACGTTGCCGGCCGAGTTGTTCACCGAGCCCGAGCCGAGCGAGTTGGCGAGCTGCTGGTACTCGTGTACCCACTCGGCGATCAGCCCGAACGGCCCTACATAGTAGTAGAGCTGCGGGTTGACGCGCGTGTGTCGCCCCTTGGCGAACACCGTGTTCGCGGTGGTCGTCGCCAGATAACTGAAGATGGTATTCTGGCTGAACGACTTGAAGGCGCCCAGCCAGGTGTTGGTGGCCGATCCCAGCTCGTTGCCGGTGCTGGCTGCCACGCCGACGCCCAACCGTCCCAACGCGTGCAGCGACGGGGTGCTGAAGGGCTGGACGATGAGACGCCCCTCGAACGACTTCGCGTGATCGCTGTCGATGTCGTTGTTCCCGTTGTCCGGGTTGCCGTTGAAGACGCCCCCCTCGTAATGGACGATCCCGCCCGCGACGTCGCCCCACAGCTCGAGACCTATCTCGCGCTGTGGCGACAGATTCTGAGGGAGCGCGCGCTCGACGAAGGTGATGTCCGCGTCGGCCTGCAGTCGCTCGAGCCCAACCGGCCCCTTGAACTTCCCCACCCGGAGACGCAGCCAGGGGAATGGGTGCGTGTCGGCGTAGGCGTCGAAGAGGGCGACGGTGTTGTTCCCGAAGTCGGGAACGAAGAGGAAGTCGGTCAGCCCGGCCAGGGTCCCGGCGAGGATCGGCCGCGCCCGGCGAACGATGAACGTGTCCGTGCTGTTCTGCAGCGGCGTGTTGTCGAAGATCCGGCGGCCATCGACCTGGAGCACCCCCTTGAAGCGGATCTGGTACTGGCGGTCGGGACTGGTGATTGCGAATCCCCCCTCGTCGGTTTCGATGGTCGTCGCCGACCTCGGCCCGGCGATGGCGGCCGCTTGCTCCGCCGCCAGGTTGCTCTCCAAGAGACGGGTCCGCTGCTCGAGGGCGTCGAGGCGCCCCTGAAGCGCGGCGTCTACGGGCGGAGGCGGCGGGGCCGGCGTGGCGGCGACGGGCGCCTGTTCCGGGGCGGCCGCGGGCGAGCTCGGCGGTGGCGATGGCGCCGGCGCCGGCGTTCCGGCAGCCGGCTGATCCTGTGCCCAGGCCGAGGCGGGAGTTGCCAGCAGCACAGTCAGAATACCAACTCTACCGACTTTATAGACTTTAGATTGTGCGAACGCGCTCATTCTGTCCTCTCGGGTTGGGGGTCAGCAGCTCAGATGCTGTAGGTCACGGGCGTGCCGGTCGAAAGTCGCGAGCGTGCCATCTCCGTCTGCACGTCGGCGAGGGTGGTGCCGTCGAGAATCGCCGCGATCGCGTCGCGGACCTTCTTCATTACCTGGCGGGTGCCGCAGGTCGTCTCGTCGACACACTCCTCGCAGCGAACGAAAGCCCGCTCGCTCACGCAGGGGATCGGCGCCAGGGGACCGTCGATGATTCGAATGACCTCGCCCATCGTGATCCGATCGGGCGAGCGGGCCAGCGAGTACCCGCCCCCCTTTCCCTTCTTGCTCTTCAGAAGGCCCGCGTTCTTGAGCTCGAGGAGGATCGCTTCCAGGAACTTGTGTGGAATGTTCTCCCGCTCGGAGAGATCCGCGATCAGGACCGGCCCGCGCGCATCGTCGGCAGAGAGCGCGTAGAGCGCCCTCAAGGCGTAGCGACCTTTGCGGGACAGATTGGTCATCCTACTTGGTCTATCGACTATCAGGAAGGCTGAGCCGCGGTCAAGGGAGAATTTACTGTCCGAGTGGGAGAATCTCCCGCGGTCGAAACGTCCATTCAGCACAACCAATTGATTTTACGTCTGTTATCGAATGGCACGGCGGCTGCTTTTATGTGAGGGCTGGAGGCACATCACATGAAAACGGAACATATTCGACTCTTCCTCTCCACGTCTGTCGCTGCCGGCCTGCTGGCGCTCACACCGGCGTGCGCCCTCATTCCACCGGCCCAGAACAGCGGCACCGCGGTCGCCTCGAACGGCGTCGAGGTCGCCGTTCTTCGGCAGAGCTGCACCACGACCGTCGAGCCCCTCTTCCCGGGCAACAACCTCATCGAGGCGACCGTCGAGGTGCAGGTTCGTAACGCCGCCCAGCCGCCGCTGGTCGTCCGTCGTGATGCGTTTCGCCTGCGCGGACCCGACGGACGGGCGATTCCGACCACGACCTGGAACGCCGGCGAGCCGCTGTCGATTGACGCCGGCCAGGCGGCCACCTTCGAGCTCCGCTTCATGAGCCGCGGCGGTCTCAGCTGCACGAAGGCAATGCAGCTCGAAGCGGCGGCTGGCATCACGAAGGGCGCCGCGCCCGTGCAGATCGGCGCCGTCACGTTCGTCCCGTCGCACGTCTGAGCGGCGACGGAACGAGCTGGGTGTCGGTCAGCGCGAGGGCGCGCGCCGCCGCCGGGCGACGATCAGGAGAGCTGCGAGCAGCACCAACCCCCAGGCGTTCGGGCGCCCGGCGACGACGTCGCACCCGCCGTCAGTCAACCCGTTGCGCGGGGCTGGCCCGGCGGTTCCTGACCCGCTTGCGTCCCCGTCGCCACCGAAGCTGGAGCCGTCCGCGTCCGTCGCCAACGTGCCGCCGTCTCCGTCAACGCCCGCTCCGTCACCGCCCGTCGTCCCCGTTCCGCCTGCGTCCGTCGTCGTGGGGGTGACGCTGGCAGTCTGGAGGTGGGCGGCGATCCTGTTCACGATGGCGCTGAAGGCGTCCGTGTAGCTGCCGTCGCAGATCGATGTCGTGACGCCGTTGCCGCCGAACCCTTGCACCCACTGGGAGATTCGGACGGAGGGATCGCCGAAGCTGCCGTCGGTCGATACCTGGCCCGTGGGGGTGACGTCAGCGGCGGAGCCGCAGGCGTGCTCGATCTGCGGCCAGAGCTCGGCGCCGCTCGGGAGCCAGGCGACCGTGTAGGGGGTCGGCGGCGCGACGATCGCACCGACGACGATCTGGTTCTCGGGATCGGACTTGAGCGCCTTGATGTCGCTCACGAAGGTGCTCACCGGGGTGAGGAGCGCGTCGGTCTCGAGCGACTCGCAGCTCGTCAGGTTCAGCGTCGGCGCGGAGGACGGCCCCTGCACGTCTGCGGGCGGAATGAGCGGCGGTTGGGCGAGCTTCGGCGGATCGCCGGTCGGATCGATACACAGGTGGCCGAACCTGTTGCAGCGGTAGGTGGTCAGCGGCCCGTACGCGTTGGTGAGGTTCGCCATGCCGTCATTGAGCGAGTAGAGCACCGTGCCCCGCGGCGCCGAGCAGTCGTCCAGGTGGCTGAAGATGATGATGGCGAGCTCGGCGTCCGGGCGAAGAAAGCCCGCGTTCTGGGAGGGGGCCGGCGCGCCGTCGGCGCCGAGCGCGCGGGCGATCGAGCCGAGCTGGTGCTCGAAGCCGCAGCCGCTTTCGCCGAGCGGCGTGATGCAGCCTAGGACGTCGGCGATGTTGCCCGTGTAGTTCGCCACGCCGTTCACGTTCGAGATGTAGGTCGCCGACGGGAGCACCATCTCGGCGCAGCCGCGCGGCTGGGACTGAAAGATCCCCTGGTCGCCCGCCGTCGTGCACCCGATCGTGGCCGCCGAATCGCTCGGCGCCCCCAGGTCCGAGGAGACCACCGCGATATGGACGTTGGGGAGCCCGCCGGGAAGGCTCTCGAGCGCGGTGAGAAACGTCGGAAGCTGCGCAGTCAGCTTCTGCTGCATCGGCGCCATCTCCGGAGAGTTGTCGATCATGAACAGGAGGTCGAGGTTGGCGGGGCCGGCGGTGCCCGCCGCGCTGACGGCGGCGATCTTCGTGTCGACCGGCGGGTCGCCCACCGGGGGTGCGCACGACAGCGCCAGGAGACAGAGCGCGAGCCCCGACCGCGCGAGCGCTGTCGGGGCGGGTGGCAGGGACCTGGGCACGACCAACATGACGGCCTCCGTGGGGCGGCGTGAGCGAAACGCCTTCGATTCGCTCCCCTCCGGCATGGTAGTCCGCGCCGGCCCGGATTTCCGGTCAGCTTTCGACGTCGCACATCGCGGGCCCCACCCGATCGTGCCGTTCGCATGAAGAAAACGGCCCCATCCGACCCTTGGTGGCAGCGAACGATGACGCCGCCCGCACGCCGGCCGGCGTTTTCGCCTTCGTTCGCTTGCCCTCACCTCGGGAGATCTCAATGAAATCGAACCGCAGCTTACTTCTCGTCGTGCTGCTGGGCCTCGGCTCCTGCGCGCAACCCGCCACCACGGAGGGGGGCGACACGGGGAACGGCGGCGCGACAGGCACCGGCGGCGAGGGCGCCCAGCCCACGGGCGGTGAAACCGGAACCGGGACCGGCGGCGCGACGGGAGCCGGTGGAAGCGAGACCGGCGGCAGCGGCACCGGCGGCGTCACGGAGACCGGCGGCGTCACGGGCACCGGCGGCGTCACCGGCAGCGGCGGCAGCGGCGGCAAGGGCACGGGCGGCGCGACGGGCACCGGCGGCGTCAAGGGGACCGGCGGCGCGACAGGGACCGGCGGCACGACCGGGACCGGCGGCGTCACGGAGACCGGCGGCGTCACGGGCACCGGCGGCGTCACGGAGACCGGCGGCGTCACGGGCACTGGCGGAACCGGGGGCAAAGGCGGCGCGACAGGCACCGGCGGGACGCCGGCCACGGGCGGCACGACCGGCACCGGCGGGACGCCCGCCACGGGCGGCACGACCGGCACCGGCGGGACCGCAGGGCTCGGCGCCTGGACGGCGGGCTATGCGGCGACCATGTACGGGAACGATTCGTCGGGCGACTGCGCGGGCTACCCGGACTTCGGCGACACCACCAGCATCGACTCGCAGACCTGCACGACCGGCCAGAACAAGGTCACGATCGCCAGCTACGCGGCGGGCGTCGCCAACAACGCCAGCTACTACGGCGCGCTCGGCGATCTGAGCACGCTGTGGGTCGGCGCCGAGTGCAGCTGCAACGGCAACGACACCTGCCCCAGCAACCAGGCCCCCTCCTGCACGGCGGAGTCGGCGGTGGGAGGCGACTGCGGCATCTGCGTGGCGGTGAAGTGCGATCCGAGCGGCACCTTCTCGCTGAGCGGCACCACGCACGACGCCGACTGCAGCAAGACCGAGTACGTCGTCGTTCAGATCATCGACGCCTGCCCGCACGACCACCCGACCAACGTCGCGTCATCGGAGGGTTGGTGCACCAGCCGCCAGGCGAACCACGTCGATCTCTCCTGCAGCGCTCTGGGGGGGATTTCCACCAAGGGGATGAACATCGGCCAGGATGGCTGGCTGAACGTCGACGTCCAGAAGGTCGACTGCAGCGTCGGCCTCGGGCTGCACGCGCTCTAGCGCGTTCGGCTCCCTCTCGGGTTCGGCTCCCTCTGACGACGGCCTCGGCCGCGGCTCCGCACCGCCGCCAGCCCGAGGAGCAATCCGAGCAAGGTGGGCGACGAACCACTCGGTCCGCCCGCCGCGGTGGCGCAGGCGCAGCCGCTGGCCGCCGATTCGCCGCTGCCCGCGGCACCACCGTCGGTGCCGTCTCCGCCGGTGCCGGTGAAGCCGCCCGTGCTGCTCCCGCCGCCGGCGCCCTTCGACCCGCCCGTGCTGCTCGGCGCCGCCCGCGCCGATGGAGCCACCCGCGCCGGTCGTGGTGCCACCGGTGCCCGTCGCGCCGCCGGCGCCGGTCGCCGTACCGCCCGTGCCCGTCGCGCCGGTCGAGCCGCCGCTGCCGGGCGTCGTGCCACCGGTGCCCGTGGCGCCGCCGGCGCCAGTCGTGGCGCCGCCCGTACCCGTGGAGCCCCCCGTGGCGGTCGTGCCGCCCGTGCCGCTGCTCCCGCCGGCGCCGCCGACCGAGCTGCCGCAACCGGTTCCGATTTGCACCGCGCTCGTCGCACCAGCGCCGACTGTCAAGGAGACGACGGTCGCCTTCCCGCTGGCCGCCGTCACCGTGCCCCCGCTGGCGCCGCCGACGGTCACCGGGTACGTCCCCGCCGCCAGGCCGGTCACCGTCAGCGTCGTGGTGTGCGCGTCGCCGGTCTGGTTCTGCAGCGAAAAGCCGAGGTAGTCGTTGCTGGAGCTGACCGTCGCCGAGGCATAACGATCGCGGTTCAGGCTGAACGACAGCTTCTGCGTGATCATGTTGAGCCGCTTGAACACGCCGTCGGTCGGCGTGATCGCGGTGCAACTGTTGGCCGTCGAGACGTTGCAGCCGTAGCCGGTGAGGCCGAAGATCGGATCGACGGCCACGTCGGCGCTCAGGATCCGGATGGCGCCGAACAGACCCAGGTCGGCCTCGCCGCTCATCTGCCGCCAGTCGTTGTGCAGCGTGCTGTTGGCAGGGTCGAAGCTGTTGACGTAGACGTTCCCCTTCATCCCCTGGTACGTCCAGGCCACCGTGCCCAGGTTGGCGGCGCTGGAGTCGATCTGCCCCGAGTTGATGGCGCTGATGTTGGCGACCTTGGCGGCGTACGACAGCCGCTCGTCGACCTCGGGCGTCGTCGACTGGGTGCGAACGAAGTCGTCCAGGCACGAACCGGCCAGCGCGGCGGTGTACTGGAACTGCCACCAGTTCTCGCCGTTGTTGGTGACGGGATCGGCGTAGTAGTACCAGACCGGCTCCTGCCCGCGGCAGGCCCGGGTCTTGGCGTTGACCTTGCTCAGCACCGACGTGTCGCCGTTCTGCTTGGCCGCCATGTAGACGGCCTCCTCACCGGTGTTGTCGTAGGTGTACTCCGAGCCGTACGGATACGCGCTGGCGGAGAAGGCGTTGTAGAGCATGTTGATCGCGCTGGTGACGAACGCTGCCTGGGTGGTGTGGCCGGCCGCGGTCAGCGCCGCCGCGATGTCGGGGAGCGTCTGTTCACCCATGTAGCCGGTACCAGCGATCGTGGCCGGTGGCGTTGGAGTGGGCGGACCGCCCGAGTAAAGGGCGTGGAGGATGTCGTACGCGCGCAGGAGGTACGTATCGGCGGTCTGCTGATAGGTGATGAGCTTGGGGTACTGGCTGGCGATCTTGTACATCGAGAAGTAGGTATTGAACGCGTGCGGATAGGCGTACGGGCGGTTGTAAAAGCAGTTGTTGGTGTTCGTCGCGCTCGTCCCCGCCGGACACCACCAGTCCTGGACGACGTATGACGTGTTGTCTATCGCGCGCGCCCAGACGGTGGCCAGGTAGGTGTCGAGCGCGGTCACCTCGGAGGCGACCGGCGTCTGCGCGTTCTTCTCGGCCAGGAACTCGCCGTGCGTCCAGCCCCAGTCGTCCCCCCAGCCGCTGCCGCCTTCGGCGCCGCGCTTGGCCTTGCCGTCCATCATCCAGTCGTCGAACAGCCCCTTCATGTCGCCGGTCGTCCACTGCTGGTTGGCGACCATGAAGGTCGCGTGCCGCTGCAACGCCGTGTCGATCGGCTCGATGACATAGAACTGCAGCGTCGTGGTCTGGCCGGTACCGAAGCTGACCGTGACGTTGTTCTGTCCGAGCTGCGTGAAGTTGATCTGGTAGAGCTTGTGATCCGTGGCCACGGTGCCGAGCGAGGTGATCGTCGTCTGCGACGGAAACTGGGCGGTCAGCGAGTTGATCGTCTGCGAGGTGTGCAGGTCGACCTTGGCCGTCATGTTGGTCGCCACCATCATGCCGGGGACGGCCGTCACGTCGATGAGGCCCTCGCTGTAGAGACGGTTCTTGACGTCGGCGTGGCTGGCGACGTTGAAGAACTTGAAGCTGTAGGTCTGGCTGGCGCCGGGGGCCAGCGTCAGGCTGGTGTTCGGCAGGTAGCCGCGGTTGGTGCTCTTGATGACGTTCGAGTGGATGTAGAAGACGTCGAGCCCGTTGGTCCACTTGGGGGTGCCGCCGTTCGCCACCCAGGCGCTGCCGGCGTGCTCCGAGGCGACCCAGTTGTCCATGTACTCGAACCCGGCGCCGGTCGTCGGGTCGGGCGTCATCAAGATGAAGGGGCCCACGCCGCTCGGCCGCTCGACGGTGATGTACGAGCCGTTGTTCCCGGTGAAGGAGTGATAGATGGTCCGCGTCTCGTAGATGACGTCGTTGGCCTGGTTCCAGTACTCGTTGAACGGCAGCGGCAACCCGAAGTCGCCCATCTCCATCGTCTGCGTGCTGGTGTTGGTGACGGTGATCTGCCAGGAGAGGTAGTCGTTCACCAGCGCGTAGGTCTCCACCAGCTTGAAGTTCTTGACCCCCTTGGCGTTGGCCGAGTTCTGGTAGGTGACGGTGACCGAATTGGTCCCGGTGGTGATGGCGCGGACGTCGGCCGACTGGTTGGTGAGCGCGGTGGTCCAGGCGCCGCCGTTCAGCCGGTAGGTGAACATCAGCTCGCCCACCCACTCGTGGTCGCTGGTGTTCTGCCCGACCGCGTTGGTCGCGTTCAGCACGTAGTTGGTGGGGAAGGCGTCGCCGGTGAGCTGCAGCGACGAGATCTCGCCGTTGGTCCCGATCTGCGCCTTGAAGTAGCTGTTGGAGAGCGTCTGCGCGCCGGCCCCGGCCGCGGACGCCAGCACCAGGGTGACCGCCACGGCGGCGGCCGACAGTCTCTTCATCGAAGGAGTGGTCATGCAGCGATGAAGTGACGCCATCCATCGGACACGGCTCGCCAGAAAAGGCCGCCCGCCCCACGCGCGCGGATGGATTTGCGCGGATGGATTTGCACACGGATGGATTTGAATGAGCCGTCCGGGCCAGTTTCCGCCACCTACGACGGGGCGCGGTGATCGGACGGTGGCGGGACGCGGATCAGAGCGCGGCGGCGGAGCGTTCGAAGGCGCGCAGGCCGGCCAGACCGGTGGCGGGATTGGCGGCAAGATCGGCGGCGCGCGTCTGCTCGAACGCGGTCCGGGCGAGCGACATCGTGATGTCGGACTCTTCGTCGATGAGCTCGCGCGCCCCGGGGCTGTCGTCGATCTGATAGCCGAGCCGCTCGAACAGGCGGCGCGACGCAGCGTTGGAGGGGATGACGGAGATGTAGATCCGCGCCAGCCCGAGCGTTTCGAACCCGAAGGCGTGCAGCATGCGCCCGAAGCGGGTGCCGAGCCCGCGCCCCTGCGTCGCCCGCCCCCCGATCATGATGGCGAACTCGCCGGTCGCGTCCTCCAGGTCGATATTGCGGAAGTCGGCGTCCCCCATCAGCTCGCCGTTCAGGAGGAGGAGAAACGGCCGCCCCTCCTCGGCGCGCAGCTCCTCGTAGTAGGCGATGACGTCGTCCGCGGTGAACCCGTCGTTGTCGTGCCCCATCATCCGCCGGTTGTGGTCGTCGTTGTAGAAGCCCGCCAGATCGGGCGCCGCGCGACGGAGCTCGTTCTCGTCCGGCTCGATCGCCAGCAGCGTCTCGCCCCCCTGCTTCCACTCGACGGCCCACAGCCGCGCCTTCTCCATGAGGGCGTAGAGTATTCGATCCGAGCTGCGATATCCTGCCTCCCTCATGACGGGGCAGGGTCGCTGGGACGAAATCGAAGCGGAGGCACGCGACGCGTTCGCCGGCGAGGGTCGGTTCCCGCTGCCGGCCTATTCGGAGTTCATGCCGTCGCCGTACGTGGTGCTCAAACCGTACGCGCCGCGACGGGACGCCCGCGCCGCCACCATCGGCGCCAGCGACGGGGACTCCCTCGACATCACCGAGCAGGAACAGGCGCGCGAGATCGCTCCCGGCCTCGGCAAGATCGCGGGGCATCTCTTGACCGAGATCGATCGGCTGGTGCGCGGCACGCCCCACGATTTCTCGCGCGCCCTCATGGGAGAGAGCGGCGCCTGGCCCGCAGCGCTCGCGCGGGCCGCGGCGGCACGTCGCGCGGCCGGCGAGCCCATCATCCTGGCGCTCTCGATCTGCCTGTCGCGCACCCAGGACGACAAGGGAAACGTCCGCTGGACGCTCTTCGGTCTCAGCCACGACGGCCCCGGCGCGGCGTTCTGGCGCAGCTTCTCCGACGACGATCGCCAGCGGTTCGCCAGCTTCGTGGCCTGGTCCGGCAACGGCAACGGCAACGGGATGCCCGCACCAGGCGCACCGCCGCTCCTCTCGCTCACCGACGTCCGCGTCCTCGCCGACGATCCGTCCCAGCTCCCCGCGTTCGCGCGCCGGCTGCAGCTGGCGCCCGACGAGCCGCTCGAGAGCGTCCACGCGCTGGTGACGTTCCGTCCGTTCGCCGACCTCCCCGCCCCGGTCCAGGAGGCGACGCTGGCCGGGCGCTTGCAACTCATTCCACACCCGGCCGGCCTGATCTTCTTCGACCATCCCGGCTATCGCAAGCTGGCCCTGACGCTGCCACGGGCCGGTCAGATCCCGCTCCTGCCGCTCTTTTCCCACGTGGCGGACGGCTACCAGATCCGCATCCCGCAGTCGGGCTGGCTCGATGAGCTCGCCGACGCCCGGCGCCGCCAGAGCCAGGGCAAAAACCACCGGATCGTTCGCTCGCACCGCTGGCAGCGGATGGCCCGCGATCAGCGCGTCCAGGAGGTGGCGACCTTCGAGGATCAGGTCTCGGTGGCGCTCTTCTCGACCGACCCGGACGACCTCGGCCTCTACGGCAAGCCGATGGCGCGCAACGCGCAGATCTGGAACGAGGACTACACGCTGATCCTCGACGGGCCGCGCGCGACGCCGCTCGAGCTGGCGCGCGCCTCGGCCACGGTCGATCGCGGCGGCCGCTTCGGCTACCGCTTCTACTACCCGCCGATGCGGGCGGGCGCCCGGGAGCTCTTCTGGCACCTGCCGCTGGTCGCCCGCCTGCGGGGCGGCGGCCACGCCGCCGACACCTGGGACGGTCCCCACTTCCTCGGCTACGCCCAGGCCGAAGCCCCGCCCGAGTACCCCGACCGGGCGCCGATCCCCCTCACGCCGCGGCTGCTCGCGCGCCCCGGCTACGTGGAAGCGGCGACCATCTTCGGCGCCGAGCCGGGGCGGGCACGCTTCACCACCAGCCACAACGCCTGCAAGCTGCTCGAATTCCAGGAGCTCCTCGGCGAGGCGCTCCCCGGCTCCTTCGCGCGGGCGCTCGTTCACGCCGCCAAGCGCGACTCGCTCGACGCCTGGCTCGAGGCCGTCCCGGAGATGGCCAGCGACGCCGAGCTCGGCGGCCGTTGCGCCGAGCTCCTCAAGCAGGTGGTCGGGGCTGGCAAGCGCGACGAAGGTGACGGCGACGCCACCGACCTGGCCGACCTCGCCGGTCTCGCCGGTCTCACTTTCGCCGGCACGCGCACGCGGGCGTTCGAAGAGAAGGTTTGGAAGACGATTGCCGGGCTCGCCGAGGGGGAGTTCCGGATGAAAGAGACGGCCGACAGCGTCCTCGTCAACAAGGGGAAGACCGGGGGTCCGGCCGCCAAGGCCGCGCGGCTCGAGCTGGCGCAGCGCCGCGATCTCGATCGCCTCGGCGATCACCTGCACGAGCGCTACCGCGCGCTCATCGACGCGCACCAGATGACCGGCCGCGCCGCCGTCGTCGATCACGCCTTTCGCTGGGAGACCGACTTTCCGTTCCGCTGGTCCGAGGGGTGGAACCGCAACCAATCGCACGAGGCGAACGAGCGCAACATCGTGCTCATGATCCCCGGCCGCGACCGCGGGGAGGCGGTGATCATGGCCGACCACTACGACACTGCCTACATGGAGGACGTCTACGAGCGCGACCGCGGCGGCGACGGGCTGCGGGCGGCCGCCGCCGGCGCCGACGACAACCACTCGGCGACCACCGCGTTGCTGCTGGCCGCCGAGGCGCTCTTGCCGCTCAGCCGCGACGGCAAGCTGGCCCGCGACGTCTGGCTGGTGCACCTCACCGGCGAGGAGTTCCCCTCCGACTGCCTGGGGGCGCGCGCGCTGGCCAAGGCGCTCTGCGAGCGGCAGCTCCGCTTCGCCGCCGAATCGGGAGCCATCGTCGACGTCTCCCGCGTCCGCCTGACCGGAGCCTACGTGCTCGACATGATCGCCCACAACAACGAGCGCGACCGCGACGTCTTCCAGATCGCGCCCGGCGAAGGGGCCGCCTCGGCGCGGCTCGCGCTCCAGGCCCACCTGGCCAACGAGCGCTGGAACCGGCAGGTCGCCCTCTGGAACCGGGCGCCGGAACGCAAGGGGCTCGGACGCGCCGAGCGGCAGGAGCACGGCGGCCAGGTCCCGCCGCCGTTCGCCCACCTCGCGCTGCGCGGCGAGGTGCGGCCGGAGTGGGACCCGCGCTCATCCCTCTACAACACCGACGGGCAGATCTTCTCCGACGTCGGGATCCCGGTGGTGCTCTTCATGGAGAACTACGACATCAGCCGGACCGGCTACCACGACACCGCCGACACGATGAAGAACATCGACCTCGACTACGCGGCCGCGCTGACCGCCATCGCCATCGAGGCGGTGGCGGCTGTCGCCTCGGCGCCCTGAGCGCGCGCCACCCGGCACCAGAGGGCGACGTCGCTCCCCCGGGCGTGAACGGGCGATCCGCCGAACGCGCTAGCGATCGGCGATGAAGACCATGATCAAGCTCCAGGCCCCGAGCGCCGGAACGAACAGCAGAAATTGAAGCGCCGACGGCAGCGCGTAGATGATCGACACCATCGGGATCCAGAACAGCCAGTTCGGGATGAGCAGCGGCAGGACGCGCGCCCGGTAGAACCCGCGCCCGACCGCCGGGAGCGTCGCCGCCAGCGAGTAGCCGCGCTGGCGCCAGAGGAACAGCAGCACGATCACGATCAGCCACTGCGGCGTGAAGACGAATTGGTCGAAGGCAACCTTCTCGACGACCGTCAGGAGCTGCGCGTCGGCGCCGAAGAGATGCGCCTCCCCCCGGTAAAGCAGATCGATCACCACCCCATTGAAGGCGAAGAAGGCGGTGTTGAAGGCGATCTCGCCCCCGCGATCCCGGAGCGGGCTGCGGCCGCGATCGGCCACCAGCCTGGCGATCTCGGGGAGGATCCCGCCGGCCAGGGCGCTGGTCGCGGCCGCCAGCGGCAGCCCCCCCGCCGTCTTCCAGGCGGCCGCCAGCGTGCAGGCCGCCCGGAACGACCCGCTGGCGTGGAAGGCGACCGCCAGCAGCGCCGCCGCGCCCTGGATGAGGACGAACGGCCGCCAGAACCGCCGGAGCGCCGCGGCCCCGGCGTCAAGCGGTGAGACCGCCGCCGCCCCGTTGTCAGTCGCCGTCATCTCGTCGTGCCGCGACAATCTAGCAGCGCGCGCGGGCGCATGCGCCCCCGGCGGCGACAGGCGTCGGCTTTCGTCGCTTTGTTTCGGGTTCCTGCGGGCAACCTCGAGCGACCGGGAAGAATCTGACCTCCACGGGCGTTCTAACCATCGATCATGCGGATATCGTTTTCCAACCGTGTGGCTGCCCGCGCCGCCGCCAGCATCTTCGAGCAGTACGGCTTCTCGGCGAAGCAGTTCGACACCGAGGTGCTGACCGACTGCCCGACCCTGCTGGCGGCTCCCGCCATCGAGCGGAGCATCGGCCTCGAGCTGGTCGAGCGTATCGACCTGTCGGGGCGCGGCGTCTCCCGCGGCTGAGCAACCTCACCGCTGCGGCGGCCGCTGGGGGAACGCGAACGGCGCCAGCGGCGGTCCGGTCGGATCCCCGCCCGGGACGGTGGGGGAGATCTCGACCTCGACCTGGGTCGTGTCGATGGTGCTCAGCTCTTCCGTCGCGCAAACGCGTGCCGCGCCGGTCAGCTCCCGGGAGCGCTCGACCAGCAGGCTCAACCGGTGCAACGCGTAGTCATCTTGACTGGCGTCCCGCCGGGCCACGCCGTCTTCGAGCCGGGCCAGCTCGGCGCCGGCGAGTTGCAGGCCGGCACGCGCTTCAGCTAGCTTCTCGTCGACGCAGCTTCCGTCACGGGCGTCAGCAGGCGTCCTCGCGCGGATCCGCTCGATCTGTTGAATGCCGGCCACCAAGGTCCTTATCTCCGCGTGTGCCCCGATCCGCGAATCGGGCGGCGGCGACGTCGCGGGCCTCCCCAGTACGAACAGCGACGCCATCAACGCTATGAGCAGCGACATCCCGCACCCGCCATCCCCCCTCCCAAGGTGGTCACGCCCTGGCCCAGCCGCAACGGGTCGCTTGGGGGAATGGCTGATGGCTCTCTGGCTGGGGGCCGTCGTCGCGCTCGACGTGACCGGCTGCGGGGCGACCTACCGCGCGCTCCGGCCGAGCGAGCCGGTCGCGACGACGGCAGGGGGGCTGCGCGTCGACGTCCAACGTCTCTTCCTCACCGACGACACGATTGAGAACGGCGTCGCCGACGGGGCGGCTCTGGTCGTCGAGCTGACCATCGCCAACCGCGGCGCCCACCCCTACAGCCTGAAGCCGGCCGCGCTCTGGTGCCTGATGCAGGTCGACGCCCGCCAGCCCGACCAGACGCGCCTCTTGCCGCCTTCGATGAACGGTGACGGCACCTTTCCGGGCGCGCCGCCCCAGCGAGCCGAAAACGGCGAGGTCGGCGAGGACCTGAGCCAGATCGACGTCGGGCCCGGGCAGACCGAATCGTTCTGGGTCCTCTTCCGCGGCTACCAGTTCGCGGGGAGTGAGCTCCCGCGGCGAATCACCCTCACCATGCCCGACGACGAAGGCCGCGCCCTGGAGCTGGGGCTGGGCGATCCGGCGCGCGGCCTCCTGCGCTGGGAGGTGCCGCCCACGCCCGGAGCCTGGTACCTCGGCGTCGAGGACGGCTCGCTCTACGGCAGCTACGCGCGGGCCACGTCGGTCTCGAGCAGCCTCGCGCGCCTGTCGCGGGCCGGGCGGTTCCTCTGGGACGCCGGGCTGGTGTCGACGATCCTGGTGCAGGTGCAGGGGCCGCTCCGCTCGTCGAGCTCGTCGTTCATGGGAATCGGCTTCGTTGCGCACCTGACCCTGCCGCTCTTCTCCTGGGGTGAGCCGACGTCACCGATCCGGCTCGGCCCCTACCTGGGCGGCCAGCTTCAGACGTTGATCGCCATCCAGCCCACGCCGAACAAGGCCAACCCGCAGGCGCCGCCCGCCTACGGCCTGGGGGGACCGGAGGCGGGGCTCGAGCTCGACCTCGGGGCGCTGCGAAATGCCGCCACGCCGTTTCCACTGTCGCCTGCCGGACACAACCCACTGCCTCACTGGCTCATCAGGCTCGGCTACACGCACAGCTGGATCGGCCATGGCACGGCCGACGGGTATCTCAGCAGCGTCGTTCTGACCTGGTGAGCGCGCCTTTCCACCGGCGCTCGGCACCGGCGGCCCGGCGCCATTTCGCGCCGCGCTACTTGCCGGCGGGCTTCTCGAAGTGGCCGCCGAACCCGTGGCGCATCGCCGAGAGGATGCGGTCCTGGAACTCCGCCTCGCCGCGCGAGCTGAAGCGTTCGAACAACGACGCCGCCAGCACGTGTGCCGGGACCCCCTCGTCGATCGCGGCGTCGAGCGTCCAGCGCCCCTCGCCCGAATCGGAGACGCGGCCCGCGTACTTGCCGAGCTCCGGATCGCCGGCGAACGCGGCGGCGGTCAGATCGAGCAGCCAGGAGGCGATCACGCTCCCGCGCCGCCATACCTCCGTCACGTCGGCGAGCGCGAAGTCGTACTGGTAGTACTCGGGGTTGCGCAGCGGCGCCGTCTCGGCGTCGGCCTTCTCCACACGCCGGCCGACGTCGGCGTGCTTGAGGATGTTCAGACCCTCCGCGTAGGCCGCCATCATCCCGTACTCGATCCCGTTGTGGACCATCTTGACGAAGTGGCCGGCGCCGGCGGGGCCGCAGTGCAGATACCCCTCCTCGGCGGTGCCGCCGCGCCCCTCCCGCCCCGGCGTGGGGGCGGAGGTCCCCTTGCCCGGCGCCAGCGTGGCGAACAGCGGATCGAGCCGCTGCACCACCTCGCGCTCGCCGCCGATCATCAGGCAGTAGCCGCGCTCGAGCCCGAAGACACCGCCGCTGGTGCCGCAGTCGACGTAGTGCACGCCGCTCGGGGCGAGCCGCTTGGCGCGATCGACGTCGTCCCGGTAGAAGGAGTTTCCGCCGTCGATGACGACGTCCCCCTTTCCGAGCCGCGGCGCCAGATCGGCCAGCGTGGCGTCGACCACCCCTGCCGGCACCATCATCCAGATCGCGCGCGGCGGGGCGAGCTGGGCGACGAGCTCGTCGAGCGTGAGCGCCGGGAGCGCCCCCTCCTTGCCCAGCGCCTGCGTCGCCGCCGCGGAGACGTCGTGGACCACGCAGCTGTGACCGCCGCGCATCCACCGCTTCACCATGTTGGCGCCCATGCGCCCGAGCCCGATCATTCCCACCTGCATTTGCGACTCCTCCCTTTCGCCAGGTATACCGCAAGACTGATCGCCGATTTGAGATACGGTACGCGGCCATGAAGACGCTGGCCCCCAGCGAAGAGGACGACCGCGAATCGGGCCGGCGCGCGCGCGCCGTTCTGGGGCTGGGCATCGTCGGCGTCTCGGTGGCGCTGGCGCTCGCCCAGCTCGCCGTCCGCGACGTCGGCGCGTTCGTCACGCAGAACGTGCTGCCACCCGCGCAACGGAAGGGGATGCTCGGCCTTCTGGCCGGCGCCTTCGTCCTGGTGGCCGCCGCCATCGCCGTGATCTGGCGTCGCTCACCGCCAGGCCTGGCGACCGGGCGCCTCGACCGCGCGGCGCGCCTCTCGGCGCCGCTGGCGCTGGCCGCCGCCGTCCCGGGGCTCTTCGCAATGAACCCCTGGACCGACACGCTGATGTTGGCGGTCACCCTCGGTGCGTTCGCGCTGGCGATCGAGCCGCTCTGGCGGCTGCACTTCGGCGCCTACCGGACGGCGCCGGCTCCCGCAGGCACGGCCACGGCTCCCAGGGCGCTGCCACCGCTGGCGCTGCCCTTCCCGACCGCGCGGCCGCCGCTGCCGCCGATGCTGGCTTCGCCGCCGCGGCCGCGCGCGCCTGGAGGCGGCACTGGCCGGTCATCATCCTTGCCGCCGCCGTCGCGACGTACGTCGCCTACATGACCTTCTTCACCCTGCGCGAGCCACGCCAAGTTCAACACTTTCAACTGGGACCTCGGCCAGCTCGACAACGAGTTCTTCAACGACGCTCCACGGCCGCCCGTTCCGCAGCACGCCGCTCATTCGCGAGGGGAACTGGAGTGAGCTCCGCGACCACGCCGAGTTCTCCGTCTTCGCGCTGTTGCCGTTCTACGCGCTTCATCCGGCCGCCAGCACGCTGCTGGTGCTGCAGTGCCTGCTGCTCGGCGCCGGCGCCATCCCGCTCTACCGATTCGCGGCGCGACGTCTCCCGTCGCCCATGGCTGCTGCTGGTGACGCTGGGCTACCTCGTCTATCCGCCGATGCACGGCGCGCAGTTTTTCGATTTTCACTTTCAGCCGGCCGCGGCCGCCTTCGTGCTTGATGGCCATCGACGCCTTCGACGCCAAGCGGATGCGGCTCTTCGTCGTCTTCTGGCTGCTGGCGCTCGCATGCCGCGAGGACGTCTCGATCGGGCTCACCGTCGCTCGGCCTTCTCCTGGTCCTCTCCGGCCACCGGGGACGCGAAGGGGCGGTCGTCGCCGCGGTCTCGGCGCTCTACTTCGTGCGTGATGCGCTTCTTCCTGATGCCGGCGGTCGGCTCCTGGGGCTTCTGCCGATCTCTACCGCGACCTCGTCCCCGGCGGGCGACGCGGGCTTCGTCGGGATGGTGAAGACGCTGGCGACGAACCCGCTCTACACCTTCCGCAGCCTTGCTGACCGCCCGAAAAGCTGCGGTACGCGCTGCAGATCGTGGCCCCGGTGGCGTTCCTGCCGCTGCGGCGGCGATGGCTGGCAGTCTGGCTGGTCCACGGCGCCTTCCTGACTCTGCTCACCACCGGCTACGGGCCGACGCTGGACATCGGCTATCAGTACGGCGCCGACTTCGTCCCTTACGTCTTCCCGGCGATGGCGCTGGCGCTGGCGGCAATCGGCGCTGACGGAGGCGGGGCGTCGCGCGGCGGCGGGCCGCGGCGGCGACTCTGCTCGTGGCCTCCTTCATCGCCACCGCGAACTGGGGCGCCATCCCACCGCACCACACCTTCAAGTCGAGCTACGGATACATCAGCTTCGATCGGCCGACCGCGCAGGAGCGGAGGCGGGGCAAGGCACTCGACGCGGCGATGCGCCTCGTCCCCAAGAACGCCATCCTCGCCGCCAGCGACCGCGAGCTCTCTCACGTGTCGAACCGGATCGAGTGCTGGAACCTGGCGGTCGGCACCGAGGGCGCGGACTACGCCATCTACACCAAGATCGATCCCATCCCGCCCGACCGAACGGAGGTCGCCAAGGCGCGGGCCGCCGGATGGATCACGATCTACGACAGCCCCGAGATCGGCCTGCTCCGGCGGCCCGGGTTGTGACGGTGACGCTCAGCGCCTGAACCCGACGACGGCGCGGACCTTCGCGCGTCGCAGAGGCTGGAGACCTGCTGCGCCGCCGACCAGACGTCGTCCGACGAAGCGGTAGCGGAGCCGCCGATCGACGCGCGTCCCCTGCGGAGTGCCGGGGAGCTCTGGGAACGAGGATCGGCCTGTGGCTGGTCCGGAAAACGCTTGTCAGAAACTCCGCACTCGATTATGAAAGTCAAAATCAATTTCAACCTGGTGGTCCCTATGCGCCTCCCTCCCTACACTCTGGCCCGCCATGGCTTCTTCTCCGTCGCTCTCGTGGCGCTCGCTTCTTGCGGTGGAGGAGGCGCCGCCGCCCCCAAGACCTACGCACTCACGGTGAGCGCCGTCGACACGACCTTCGTGACCCGCGATCACTTCATGGCCGCCGTCGAGATGCAGATCTCCGGCGAGCCGTTCGCCGAGGCGATGGGGCGGGAGCTCGCCGGCTACAGCCGCGACTTCGTCTGCCAGTCGGACACCTGCTCACCGAGCACCTACTTCGACCCCGCGCTCAACAACGGGATGGCCGGCGGTCCCAACGGACGCACGGATCTCGCCGGCTTCTCGAGCGGCGTCGAGTCCTACGAGTACTCGAAGCAGCCGATGAACAACATCGCCTTCGAATCGGGTGCCGGCACCTCGCTGGCGTTCGGGCCGGTGCTGAACCCGACCGGTGCGACCGGAACCGACGCGCTCGCCTCGCTGCGCGCCTGGGTTCAGAAGCTGGCCGTGGAGGCCAACACCGTGAGCCGGTTCGTGACCACCGACGCCACGGCCGCCAACCCGCTCGGCTGGCCAGGCTTGTGGCCGACGCTGCAGCCGTACGCCAAGTGGGATCCGACCATCGCCGCCAGCAATGCTTCGACCGGTTGCTCGATAAGCTCGGACGACGATCCCGGCGCCAGCGGCTCGCTCCTCTGCAACGACTACGAGTGCGACTACACGACCCTCCACCTCCCCAATCGCGCCGCCCAGATCCAGTCGATGACGATCGACCCCGGATCGTCGGGGTGGGCCGGCTGGAAAGAGGCGCTCTGGACGCTCAACTACCTGCAGGTCATGCACGACAGCCAGGAGAACCCCATCGACACGGTCCCCTCCGATCAACTGTCGGGCGTGGGGAGCGCGGGCAACACGATCGTGGGGGCGGGCGACAGCGGCGGGCCGTCTCTGCCGGGCACGTTCCTCGGCTCGAGCGACATCGAAGGCTTCCAGGCCGGTAATTTCTTCCAGATCCTGGACAACCAAGCGCAGCAGTGGTTGACGCAGCTGACGACCACCGACGGCGCCACCCTGGGCGGATTCGCCAGCCTGTCCGAGGCGCTGGCCTACGACACCACCGTGCCGCTGCGTTGGTTCCCCGGATCGATCGCCGTCACCGAAGCGAGCGACCCCAGCGGGTTCCCCATCCCGACCGCCTACGCGATCGCCTCACCGGACAGCCACCTGCTCGACCAGGCCGGCCTGCTGGGGGCCTTCGCCAGCATCTACGCGCTCACCGATCAGGGGAACGCCGACGTGGGAGGGAGCATGCCGGCCCTGGCGTACTTCGACGGAGATCCCTTCCCGGTGCAGAACCAGACGCCGACCGGCGCCCCCACCTTGCACGATCGCGCGCTGGCCATGATGAAGGTCCTGGTGGTGAACATCGATCGCCTGCACGTCGATCCGACGACCGGGCTGTTCGTCGACGACGTCACGCTGTCGGGCGGCACACCGGCGCGCGGCACCACGCTGTCGGCCGACGTGGCCGCTTACGCGCTGCTGGCGCTGCGCACGGCGCGCCGTGGTCTCGACTCGGTGCTGGAGCTCTACAGCAACAACACCCCCGACGCCAAAGGGATCGCCTCCCCGCTCGACACCTTCTCGACGCTGGACGGGATGACCTACGGCGCGCGGCTCGACCAGCTGATCGCGCAGCTCTCGGCGGTCTTCCTGAACCAGCTCACCACCGAGGCCGGGAAAGCTTACGCCGGATGGGATCTCGGCAAGAAGGCGCCCACCGACGGCGGGACCAGCCTGGACGCTCACACCGCCGCCGTGCGCGGCCTGCTCATCGGCTACCTGGCCACGGGCGACACGACCTACCGCGATCGCGCGCAGAGCGTATTCCAGCGGATCGAGAGCGCCTTCTATGATCCCGACGCGCTCATCTACCGCACCACCGCCGGCGACAGGTCGCCGCAGGTCACCTTCACGCCGCGTCGCTTCGGCCTCCTGCAGGGATCCCTCCGCGACACCTACGAGCTCATCGCGTTGCTCCCCGGCAACGACGCCATGCGCAGCCTGATCGAGGATCGCGTGGCGCGCCTCAACAAGCTGGTGCTGAACGGCTGGGACGACCGCGACCAAGACGGCCTCATCGAGTGGCCGAGCGAGTGCGCCCAGCTCGGCACCGGCCCGGACGGCAAGCAGATGGGCAAGGGGGGGCTGCAGATGGCGGAGCGCGTCCTCTCCGGCGAGTCGGGCTCGCTGGCTGACACCGCGCCCACCGCCGCCATGCCCCGGGTGGTGACGACCGATCGCGAGCACGACTGCGTCCCCGAGATCTCGGCGGCCGGCCTGCCGTCGGCGCTGGCCAACTCGGTGACCTTCACGCTCCAGCCCTGGTCGATCGACACCGACGAAGGGAAGATCCTCCAGTGAGGCGTGACCGGGCGCGGCTCTGGCTCTTGGCGGCGCTCGCGCTCTCGGCCTGCGGCGGCGGCGGCAGCGGCACGGCCCCGCTGCCCGTTCCGCCCCATTCGGGCTCGCTGGCGGTGAGCCCCGACGGCACGCGCCTCTACGTCGTCCATCCCGACGCCGACAGCGTCACCATCCTCGACGCCCACAAGCGCTCGATCCTGCAAGAGGTCATGCTGGCTGAGGCGCCCCCGGCCGTCGATCCCACCAGCGGCGCTACGATCCGGCGATCGCTCCGCGCGCGCTGGCGCTCGATCCCGGCGCCGCCACCCTCTACGTCACGGGCCAGCGCTCGGGCACGCTCTACGCCGTCGACGCGGTCAAGGGGACCATCCGCGGCAGCGTGGCCGTGGGCGCGGAGCCGATCGGCGTCCTGGTCAGCGCCGACGGCGGGCAGGTCTTCGTCGCCTGCTCGCAGGACGACCAGGTGGTGGCCGTCGACAGCAAGACGCTGACGATCTCTGCGATCGGTTGCCACGCCGCGCAAGCCCTGGGCGCTGGCGTTTGCTCCCGACGGCGCCACGCTGCTGGTGACTCACCTTCTCGGCCCCGGGGTGACCGCGCTGGCGACCAGCCCGCTGGCGCTGGCAACGACCTGGACCCTCGTCGACGGCCCGCCGCAAGGCGATCCGACCGAGCCTCATGGTCAGGTGCGCGGGATCTACGACGTCGCGGTGCGCCCCGGCTCGCAAGAGGTTTGGGTCGCGCACCTGATGCTGGGGACCGACACGCCGCAACCGACGCTGGCCTTCAACATGACGGTCTTCCCCGCGCTGTCGATCCTCGACGGCGCCAGCGGCACGCAGCTCGCGCGCCTCTCGGTCTCCGACACCAGCGCCTCGGCCGGCGGCAGCGGCGCCTTCGGGGACGTCACCTCGGGTCCGCGCGCGCTGGCCTTCTGCGACGACGGCAAGTACCTCTTCGTCACCGACACCGACAGCGAGGATCTGCTGGCGGTCGACACCACGCAGCGGATCGAGGCAACGCTCGTCCGCCCGCTGACCGGCCATCTGCCGGAAGGCGTCGTCTGGCACGACGGCGAGGTCTACGTGCAAGAGCGCAACAGCGAGGACATCGCGGCGTTCAAGACGACCGGAGACGCCGACCGGCCTCACCGTCGCGCTCGACGGCCCGGCCTTCGCCAGCCTGGCGCACCGATCCGATGCCCGCCGACCTGCGCCTCGGGCAAAAGCTCTTCTACTCGGCGAACAGCGACGATGTCCCGATCACGCAGAACCACTGGGTCGCCTGCGCGACCTGCCACCTCGAGGGGCGCAGCGACGCCGTCACCTGGCTGTTCGAGCAGGGGCCGCGCGACACACCGACCAACGCCGGCGGCACGCTCGACACCGGATTCCTCTTTCGCACCGCCGATCGCACCCAGGTCCAGGACTACTGGAAGACCATCGACGTCGAGCAGGGCGGCTCGTTCAACATCCACAATACCTCCCAGGTCCCGCTGCTCGACGCGCTGGCGGACTTCGTGAACTACGCCATCCCGACCCCCGTCCCACCGACGACCGATCCCACGCTGGTGGCGCGGGGAGCGGTGGTGTTTGACCAGGTCGGATGCGCCGGCTGCCACGTCGGGCCGGCCAAGACGGACTCGGGGATGGGGAACGCCGCGCTCGCCGCCGGCGACGCGACACAGGCGTTGAGCGGGCCGATCGTCACCTCGGTCACCCCGGGCGGCGTCCTCCTTCACGACGTCGGGACCTGTGTGACGGCCGGGCCCTGGCCGGACGCCGTGCACGACGATCTCGACGGCGATCCACGTCCGTCCTGCGCCTTCGACACCCCCGCGTTGCGCGGCCTCACCGACTCGGCCCCCTATTTCCACGACGGAAGCGCGGCCACGCTGGCCGATGTTCTTCCGAAGATGTTGCAAGCGACGGTCGCGGCCGGAACGCCGGCCCCCACGCTGAGCGACGACGACACCAACGCGCTCGTCGAATTCCTGCGCAGCTTGTGAGAGCGCCACGATGCCGCCAACCTCTTCCATTTCCATGAACCGACGTGCTCTTTTGCAAGTGGCGACTGCGCTGGGCGCGCTCGGCCTGCTGGGGGGTGCCTGCGGTTCGACCAGCGCGGGACCGACGGGCGGGACGGGCGGCGGCGCCGCAGCAGGAGCAGGTGGCGTTGGTGGCACGGCGGGCGCGCCGGGCTCGACCGGCGGTCGCGGCGCAGCCGGTGACGCCGTGGTCGTCATCGGCGATGCCGCCGCCGACGCGTCGGCAACCGATGCCGGAGTTGCCAGCGACGCGGGCGCTCCAGACGGGCCCGCGCTGGTCCGGCTGGCGCACCTCTCACCCGATCTGCCGCCGGTCGATTTGTGCCTGGCCCCGCACGGGACGACCAGCTTTCAGGGTCCCTTGCTCGGCCTGCTGGCCCACCCGGACGGTGGCGGAGGTGGCGGCCTCTCGTTTGCGCAGGTCGGCGCCTATCTCCCGGTGGGCGCCGGCACGTATGATCTGCGCCTGGTTCCGGCCAACACCTCCTCTTGCCTGACCACCTCGACGAGCGACGCGGCTGGCGCCTCGCTGGTGGCGGAGACCACGGCCCTGCCCCCGTTCGCCGCCGACGCCCACCTCACCCTGCTGGTGGTCGGCGAGCTCACGCCGTCGGGCAGCGACGCGCCGCTGGCGATCAGGGCCATCCCCGACGACGCCGTCTTGGCCGGCGGCGCGGCGGTGCTGCGCGCCGTGAACGCCGTCCCCAGCCTGCCGGCGGCGGACTTTGGCCTCGGATCGTGGAGCGCGACCTGGCTGCCGATTTTGACCGACGTTGCTTTCGGCGCGGCCAGCGCCACCGCCGGTCCGCTCGAAGGGAGCGTCGACGCGCGCGGCTACCTCTTCCTGGCGCCGCTCCTTCCCCAGACGGCCAGCGTGCGTGCGACCACCGGCGCCACCACGGACGTCGCCGTGGTCCACGACTTCGGGATCGACCTCGGATCGATCGCCACCCTCTTTGCCGTCGGGGGCAAGACCGGCGACAGCGCGCACCCGCCGGCGCTGCTCTTATGCATCGACAACCAGCCGGCCGGAGGGCTGCTCTCCGATTGCAGCACCCTCCAATGAAGCGGCAATGAAGCGGCGCCGGCCCGGACCTCGGGCTTAATAGCTGATCCCCACCACCGTGCGGATCCAGACCGGGCCGTAAGGATCGGGGCTGCCGGCGGGGATCGCGTGCAGGTTGTTGACGTGCAGGTAGACGCCGTTCGACCACCAGACCTTGCCGAACTGTAAAATCACCGTCGGGCCCAGGTATTGATCGGGTCCCAGGACCAGCTGTCCGTTGCTGTACTCCGCGTGCATCCAGTACTCGATACCCGGTTGCGCGGTGATCCACTTTTCGAAGACCACGCCGGCTGCCGGATTCAGCACCCACTCGCGCGTCCCCGCGTAGTAGTACTCGCGCTCGGCCCAGGCGTTGGCGGCGATCCGGAGGGGACCGACGCGCCGCTGAAAGATGATCTTCCCTTCCAGCTCGATCTCGCGCTGGTTCTCCGTCACCTCGCCGTAGACCGCCAGGTCGATCGGCCACTGACCGGCTTCGGCGAAGCGATAGCGAAGTCGCTGCTTGACGCCGTTCCCCTCCGGCATGTTAGGGATCTGCGAGAAGGCTGGATCGGTCGGCGCCAGCGTCAGATAGAGTCCCAGCTCCAGGCGATCGGTGAGGCCGTACTCGATCTCGGCCTGAAACTGGGAGCCGAGATACCAAGACGGCGTCCCGTTGTTCCCGATCCCCGTGGGGAACGCCCGCTGCGGCGTCAGATCGGTGTAGAGCTCCACCTCCGCGTCCCCCTTGGGGAGCGTCTCATAGATGTACGTGAAGGGAAGCGGCCGGGGGTTGGCGCGCGCCTCGGAGGCGGCGAAGCCGGCGAGCAGACCGGTGGCAACGGCGCCGAGCGCGGCGCGGCGGAGCGGGACGAACATGGGTTCCCTTTCGAAGTGACGTCAGAAGTTCGAAAGCTGCAGCGCTGATGACCAGACGTCGTCGTTGGCGGCGGCCTTGAGGTGACATTCGTTGCAGAGGTTGGGATTGCTGGAGTAGACGTCCATGCCCCCGGGAGCCTTGGCGCCGTACCAGTTGATGGCCACGCTGCCGTCGGCGTTGTTCTGCAGCTCGAACCACTCCCAGTTCACGGCGCCGTTCGGGTTGAAGTCGCCCCCGCGCTTGACCATCGAGAAGATTTTGCGGGCGGTGATGTCCGCCTCCGAGGTCTCCTTGACGATGATGGTCCCGACCGGAAACGTCGTGCTCCCGTGCGGGGGCGAGCTGTTCCAGTAGACCGTCAGCGGCATGTTGTGGACGGTGCCCGCGTCGCCCAGCGTGACGGCGCCGGCATCGATGCCGTCGCCACCGTCGACGGGCGGCAAGGTGGTGGCGGGCATCGCCGGCGCGGACTGCCAGTCATGAAATCCCTGAAAGTCGCCGAGCTTGGCGACGAAGACGCCCTGCTTCTTCGCCCGACGGAACCTTGGGGCTGCATCCGGCGCCGAACGCCGCTCCGCAGAGGAGCGCGGCCAGGACTGTCTTCGTCGACGCGCGCATGATCGCCAACCGTGGACCTAGCCGGCCACGCGCAGCGACATCGGCGGCATGACCATCAAGAAGCGGCGCGGGGACTCCGCCGCCGCGCAATGCTCCTCCACCAGCGCCCCGATGGCCGGGCGGCAGCCTCCGCAGCGACTCCCGGCGCCACAGGCCTCCGCCACTTCCTCGACCGAACAGGCGCCGTCGCGGATAGACTTGCGGATCGTGCGATCACAGATTCTCTGGCAGTGACAGACGAGCACGGAGGACCTCCAAAAAGAAGAGCCTAAGGATATTGAAAGTCGTTCTCAAAATCAACTAGATTCGACCGCCGCTCCGCACCCCACCCCCGATCGCCGAAATCGCGTCTAATATCGCCGCTCCAGAGGAGACGACATGCAGGGAGACACGGAAATTCTCGCCGCGCTGAACGACATCCTGACCAGCGAGCTGACCGCCATCAACCAGTACTTCATCCACCACAAGATGCTGGAGAACTGGCACTACGCGCGGCTCTCCAAGAAGAAGCGGGAGGAGTCGATCGAAGAGATGAAGCACGCGGACAAGATCATCGCCCGCATCCTGTTCTTGGACGGCGTCCCCAACCTGCAGCGTCTCGGGCCGGTGAAGGTGGGCGAGGAGCCGATCGAGATGCACAAGCTCGACCTCGAGCTCGAGCGTGAGGCGGTGGTCCGGCTCAACAAGGCGATCGCGCTCTGCCTGCACAAGCAGGAGGCCGGCACGCGCGAGCTCCTCGAGCATCTGCTGGGCGAGGAGGAGGACTCGATCGACTGGCTGGAGGCGCAGCTCAAGCTGGTGGAGGACATCGGCCGCGAGCGTTACCTCTCCGAGCAGCTGCGCGAATAGCGCGCGACCAGGCGCAGCACCACCGGTGCGGGAGGCCGTCGCTATCGGCGCGCGGCCCGACGCCGGCGCGGCGGGGCCGGGGCGGGCGGATCGGAATGCGGATGCGCGTGCAGATGCGGATGCGCGTGTTCGTGTTGTGCGCATGGGAGTGGCCGGCGCTCTCCTCCGAAGGGATCATCTCGATTCCCCCCTGCTTCACGCCCCGCAGCGCCAGGATCTGATCGGCGATCGCGCCCAGCCGATCGGAGCGGCCGCGCATGACGATCACCTCGAGACACAGATCATGCGAGAGGTGGACGTGCATCGCGGCCCGGACGTCGTCGCCGAGCTCGTGCTGGAGATCGGTCAGCTTCTCGCTCAGATCGCGGACGTGGTGGTCGTAGACGATGGTCAACGCGCCGACCGCCTCCACGCCGTCGGCGACCTTGGCGCGCCCGACTTCGGCCCGCCCCAGATCCCGCAAGAGCTCGGAGCGGGTGCAGCCCCGTTTGCGCGCGACCGCGTCCAGATCGCGCAGGAGCGACCCTTCGATGGCGACGCCGAAACGAACCAGAGGATCCTTCATGCCTTCCGCTACGGTACCGCAAGATCTGTTTCATCGCGCGCGGGGGAAACGCTATACATTCACCCTCGCTCCCAGAAAACCGCAGGAGTCACCGCATGTCGTCCGCACCGTCCAAGCAATCCACAGTCGCCACACTTGCCACACCCGCCACAGTGCCCGCCCCCCCCTCGCTGCCCGTGCTGGAGCTGATCCTCGACAACTACAAGAACTTCAACGCGCGCGCCACGCGCGACGCCACCCTGGCCTACTGGCGCCACATCGAGCGCGGCGGGAAGATGTTCTGGGCGATGGCCGGCGCGATGTCCTCGGCGCAGCTCGGCATCACGCTGGCGCCCGCCATCCGGGCCGGCCTCATCCACGGGCTCTCGGTGACCGGCGCCAACATCGAAGAGTCGCTCTTCCGCCTCGTCGCCCACGATCACTACAAGGACTTCCCCGACTACCGCTACTTCACCAAGGCCGACGACACCAAGATCCTCAACGATCGGATGCGGCGGGTGACCGACACCAGCATCCCCGAGGACGAGGCCTTCCGCGCGGTCGAGAAGTACGTCGTCCCGATGTGGAAGCGCGCCACCGAGAAGGGCGAGCGCCGGTTCTGGCACGAGTACTTCTACGAGCTGGTGCAGGCCGTCGACCCCAAGCTCCATCAAGGGCGCGCCGACCAGTGCTGGCTGCTGGCGGCGGCGCAGGCCAAGCTGCCGGTGGTCGTCCCCGGCTACGAGGACTCGACCTTCGGCAACATCTTCGCCTCGCACGTGAAGACCGGCGAGTGCAGCGCCGCCATCGCCAAGTCGGGGATCGAATACATGGGCGCCCTCTACGATCAGTACCAGGAGCTGTCGGCCGGCGCGGGCGTCGGCTTCTTCCAGATCGGCGGCGGCATCGCCGGCGACTTCCCGATCTGCGTCGTCCCGTCGATCAAGTACGACCTCGAAAAACCGGTCAAGCCCTGGGCCTACTTCTGCCAGATCTCCGACTCGACGACGTCGTACGGGTCGTACTCGGGCGCCACGCCCAACGAGAAGATCACCTGGGACAAGTTGACCGAGGAGACGCCGATGTTCGTCATCGAGTCGGACGCGACCATCGTGGTGCCGCTGATGCTGCGCGCGCTGCTCGAGTGCAAGCAGCACCCCGAGGCGGCGCGCGCTTTGATTGGAAGCTGACGCGTCGAGGGCGGGCGAGCTTTGCTCGACCGACCTCATCGCGGGGGCGCGGGACCCCTCCCAGGCTCCCGAACTTGTTAAAACGCCACGTCGAACGCCACGTCGCCGGTGACGCCGACCTGGTAGGCGGAGACGCGGCGCTCGAAGAAGTTCGTCACCTCCTGAACGTCTTGCAGGTCCAGGAAATCGAAGGGGTTCCGGGCGCCGTAGCGTCTGGGAAGCCCCAGCGTCGCCAGGCGCCGGTCGGCGCAGAATTCGAGGTAACGGCGGACGTCGGCCGATGACAGCCCGGCCACGCCGCCGCCCAAAAGATCCTCGGCGAACTGCGTCTCGCAGACGACCGCCTCGTCGATCATCTGCGCCACCTCGGCCTCCAGCCGGGGGTCGAAGAGCTCCGGCTCTTCGGCGCGGATGGTCCGCACCACCTCGAAGGCGAACGCCATGTGCGCGCTCTCGTCGCGGAAGACCCAGTTGGTCCCTCCCGCCAGACCATGCAGGAGACCGCGCGAGCGCAGGAAGTAGACGTAGACGAAGGCGCCGAAGAAGAACAGCCCCTCGACGCAGGCGGCGAAGCAGATCAAGTTGAGCAGGAACGTGCGCCGGTGGTCCCGCGTCTCCAGCCGCGGCAGGTCTTGCACGGCGCCCAGCCAGCGCAGGCAGAAGTCGGCCTTGCGTTTGATCGACGGGATGGTCTCGACGGCGGCGAAGGCCTCATGCCGCTCGCGCGGATCGGGCACGTAGGTGTCGAGCAGCGTCAGATAGAACTGCACGTGCAGCGCCTCCTCGTAGAGTTGGCGCGACAGATACATGCGCGCCTCGGGAGCGTTGAGGTGCCGGTAGAGAGAGAGGACCAGGTTGTTGCCGACGATCGAGTCGCCGGTGGCGAAGAACGCCACCAGGCGTTTGACCAGGTGCCGCTCGGCGTCCGTCATCTTCGACTGCAGGTCGCCGATGTCGGTCCCAAAGTCGACCTCCTCGACGGTCCACCCGTTCTTGATCCCGTCGCGGTACATCTCGAAGAAGGCCGGGTAGGCCATCGGACGGAGGGTCAGGCACAAACCAGGGTCGAGCAACCTCGACGGTCTCTGAACGTTGCTCATTGGCAGGCCTCGCAGCTTTCGGGGTTCTCGAGCGAGCAAGCGACCGCCTGGGCGTCCTTCGCCGCGGCGGTGGGCGTTTCGACGGTCGCCTTGGCGATGCGGGTCGCCGGCCGCGAGCGCAGGTAGTACGTCGTCTTGAGGCCGCGCTTCCAGGCGTGGAAGTACATGCTGGAGAGCTGGCCGATGTTGGGGCTCTCGACGAACAGGTTCAGCGACTGGCTCTGGTCGATGAAGGCGCCGCGGTCTGCCGCCATGTCGATGAGCGAGCGCATCGGCAGCTCCCAGGCCGTCCGGTAGATGGCGCGCAACTCCTCCGGCAGCTCGCGCTCCCCCTGGATCGACCCTTCGGCCATCTTGAGCCGCGCCCGCAGCGCCTCGCTCCACATCCCCAGCGCTTTCAGCTCCGCCACCAGGTAGCGGTTCACCTGCAGGAAGTCGCCCGACAGCGTCTCGCGCTTGAAGAGGTTGGAGATCTGCGGCTCGATGCACTCCGTGCAGCCGGCGATGGAGGCGATCGTGGCCGTCGGCGCGATGGCCACCAGCAGCGAGTTGCGGAGGCCCTGGGAGACGATCCGCGCCCGCAGCGCCGCCCAACGCCCGCCGTCCTCCGGCGTCACGCCCCAGGCCGAGAACTGCAGCTCGCCGCGCGCGGCCCGCGTCTCGGCGAACGCCGGGTGCGCGCCACGCTCGACCGCCAGCTCGGCCGACGCCGACAGGGCGTGAAAGTAGATCTCCTCGGCGATCCGCTTCGACAGCGCGCGGGCCGCATCGGCGTCAAAGGGCAGCCGCATCTGGAAGAAGACGTCGGCCAAGCCCATCACGCCGAGCCCCACCGGCCGCCAGCGCCGGTTCGACGACTCAGTCGTGGCGATCGGGTAGTAGTTGAGGTCGATCACCCGATCGAGCTGCCGGACCGCGGTGCGCACCGTGCGGGCCAGCTTGTCGAAGTCGAACGCCACTTCTCCCTCCACGACCGCCGTGTGACGCCCCAGGTTGATCGAGCCGAGGTTGCAGACCGCCGTCTCGTCGTCGGAGGTGACCTCCAGAATCTCCGTGCAGAGGTTCGACAGATGCACCGTCCGCCCCGGCGCTCCGAACTTGCCCGGGTCGCCCGGGTCGCCCGGGTCGCCCGGTCGCCCGAGTCGCCCGGGTCGCCCGGGTCGCCCGGGTCGGACGTCTGGTTGCAGGCCCGGTTCGCGCGGTCCTTGAACGTCATCCAGCCGTTGCCGGTCTGGGCCAGCGTCCGCATCATCCGCGCGTAGAGGTCGCGCGCCTTGATCGTCTTTCCGGCCAGCCCCGCCCGCTCGGCATCCGCGTAGGCCCGGTCGAACGCTTCGCCGTAAAGATCGGGCAGCGCCGGGACGACCTTGGGATCGAACAGGCTCCAGTCGCCGTCGCTCTCCACCCGCCGCATGAACAGATCGGGGATCCAGTTGGCCAGGTTCAGGTTGTGCGTGCGGCTCGCCTCGTCGCCGGTGTTGTCGCGCAGCGCGAGGAACTCCTCGATGTCGGCGTGCCACGGCTCGAGGTAGACGCAGGCGGCCCCCTTGCGCTTGCCGCCCTGATTGACCGCCGCCACCGAGGCGTCCAGCGTCTTCAGCCAGGGGACGATGCCGTTCGACTTCCCGTTGGTCCCCTCGATGAGCGACCCCCGCGACCGCACGCGGTGGTACGCCAGGCCGATACCGCCGGAGAACTTGGAGAGCAGCGCCACGTCGGTGTAGCGGCGGTAGATCGCCTCCAGGTGATCGGCGGGCGAGTCGAGCAGGAAGCAGCTCGAGAGCTGCTCGTGCCGCGTCCCCGCGTTGAACATCGTCGGCGAGCTGGGCAGGTACTCCAGCGTCGAGAACAGCCGGTAGAGCTCCAGCGCCTCGCTCACCGACTCGGACAGCGCGCAGGCGATCCGCAAGAAGAACTGCTGAGCCGTCTCGACGACCAGCCGCGACTGCGGGTGCTTGAGCAGGTAGCGGTCATAGACCGTGCGCAGCCCGAAGTATTCGAGCTCGCGATCGCGCTCGCTGACGAGGGCGTCATTCAGCTTGCGGGCGTTGTCGGCCACGAAACCGGCCAGCCGCTCGTTCACCAGGCCCAGGCGCCGCGCCACCGCCACCGCCTGCGAGAAAGCGTGGATTTCCTGGCCGCGCACCTCCTTGTCGATGTAGGTCGCCAAGAGGCGCGCCGCCAGCTTGGCGTACTGCGGCTCCTCGACGATGAGGCCGGCGGCGGTCTGGATCGACAGCTGGTCGAGCTCGCGCGTGGTGGCGCCGTCGTAGAGCCCACTGATTGTCTTGGTGGCGATTCGCAGCGAGTCGACGTCGGTGAGACCGACGCAGCAGCGGCCGACCGCGCGGACGATCTTGTTGACGTCGACCGGCTCGGACGCCCCGCTGCGCTTGCGGACCCGCATGCTGGTCTGCGCGGCAGCCTCCTCGCGCGGCGGCGTGGCCTGGCCCCTCGATCTGCTCACAACCTCGGTCGGCGTCGACATCGACATGGTCTCTCTCCTCGCGCTGTGGTGGACGGTGGCCCGTGCGCGGAGACGGCAAGCCGGTCGATCGCACGCGCGGGCGCAACGCCCTGGCGAGCCTTCGGACCGACCTTTCACCCCCGCGGGCGGTTGGCAGCAACGCGGGGTGGATATCGGAGCCGGCAGGCGCTCCTCATCTGCTGTCGAGGTGGGCGCCGGTCGGATTCGCCTCCCGCGAGGCTTCCGGGTCGAACCGGCGACGGATTTCTCCCGGCGTCGGATGCTGGCAGGTCTTCGGGCTTGCGAGCACGTCCGGCGGGCCGGTCTTCCTCACCCGCCGCTTCCCAGCCCGAAGGCCAGTGCATGTCGCGGGCTCGTTCTCGCTTACCGCTGCGGGGCAGCCTCGGATTTTCACCGAGTTCCCTTTGCGCCGGGGCGGTCGCCCCAGCACCAGCACAAAACGCAACATATTGTAGTGTACGGCCGTCGTCAATCTAAATATGGGGGGTCGCGAGCGCCGGACCACTGCATGTGGGGCCACTGAGATGGCTCCACCCAGTCCAGCGTCGTTGCGCGAAGGGGTCGTCTTTGAGAAACTCATGCACCCCCATGCTGACTTATTCAAAGTATTCAAAGGTCTTGGCGGTAGTTTTTGCCAGCGCGGTTCTGACCGCCGGCGCCTGCGGCAGTAAGTCCGAGTCCGCGGACGGCGCTTGCCAGGCCGGAGCGGAGCTCTGCGCCTGCCTGTCGGACAATGCGTGCGACGACGGGCTGACCTGCGCCACCAATCTCAACAAGTGCGTCCGTTTGTCGGGCAGCACCGGCGGAACGACGGGCAGCGGCGGCACCACGATCGGCACCGGGGGCTCCGGCACCGGCGGCGCGGTTACCGGAACTGGCGGCACTGGCGCCGGCGGTAAGGGCACCGGAGGAACAGGCTCGGGCGGCAACGCGACCGGCACCGGCGGCTCTGCCACCGGCGGCGCAGGCGGCAAAGGCAGCGGAGGCACAGGTTCGGGCGGAACAGGCACCGGAGGCAAGACCGGCACCGGAGGCTCGGGCACCGGTGGAAATCCGGCCACGGGCGGGACGACCGGCACGGGCGGAGCGACCGGTACGGGCGGCAGCGCCTCCACCAACTGCGGCACGCTCTCCCCCTCCGCCAACGGCAACGGCGAGTTCACCCACTACGACTTCGGCCAGGGGACTAGCAAAGGAGAACTCGGCGACTACCAGACCGCCTGCGGATACCTCGGAACCGAAGGCAGCAACCAGATCGACACGGTGATGAACATCGCCAACACCTCGCCCGCGAAGAACACCTACTTCGCCGCCATCCCGGGAACGAGCGGCTTCAACACCTCGGGCAACTGCGGCGCCTGCGTCCAGATCAGCAACAGCGGGAAGACCATCATCGCCACCATCATCGACGAGTGTCCGTACGGCAGCGACGGCAGCAACAACGTCTGCCAACAGAACCCGACCGGCGAGCTGGACCTGAGCGTCGACGCCTTCAACCAGCTCGGCTTCGCCAACGGCAACCCGACGGGGACCAGCTGGAAGGTCGTCCCCTGCCCGGTCACCGGAAACGTGATCGTGCGGGTCAAGCAGGCGAACGAGCTCTACATCGAGAACGTGATCCTGGCGGTAAAGTCGGTCAGCGGACCGGGCGGAAACGCCTCGCGCACCTCCTACGGCAGCTGGCACTTCAACAGCAACATCAGCTCCGGCGCGCAGCTCACGCTGACCGACGCCGCCAGCCGCACGCTCACCGTGACGGTCTCGAGCACGAGCGTCGATCAGAATCAGGACACCGGCAAGCAGTTCCCAACCTGCATGTGACGGACGCCGTCGGCCGCGCCCCGGCCGACGACCCTGGCAAAGGTCGTTCGTCGGCGCTAGTTGGCGCCGTGATAGAGGATGGACAGCTCGACGCGCGTGTCGGGAGTCGCGCTCACCGTCCCCTTGCCGTCGACGCTCATGCGCTTCGGATCGATACCCCGGCCGACCAACGCCCAGTAGACGGCGTTCGCACGCGCCAGCGAGAGCGCGGAGAGATCGTCGACCTTCCCCTGGTCCTCGATGAACCCGGTCAGCTGCAACGGGTAGGTCGGGAACTTGTTCAGGAGATCCTTGACCGCGTCGACGATCTTCGCCTGCTCGGGCCGCAGCGCCGCCTTCTTGTCGGTGAAGAAGCGGTGAAAGACCAGGACCAGACGCTGCAAATCGCCCTCCCGCTCGACCCGCGTCTCGACGCCGGCGATGGCGGTGGCGTCGGCCTCGAGCTCCCGATCTCGCGCGCGGTTGCTGAGCGCCTGGGCCGCCTTCTCATACTGCGGCTGGGCGAGCGCGATCCCCTTCTCCACTTCGGCCTGTCCGACCGTCGCGCGCGCCAGCGATTCGTCCCACTGGCCGGCGTCGAACTCTTTGTGCGCGTCCTGCAACATTCCCGTCGCGGCGGTGTAGGCCGGCTTCGCGTAGTGAGGCGCGTCGACCGTCTCCGCAATCTTGAGCGTCAGCTCGAGGACACGAATGCCGTGCAGGGCATCTGCCTTTCGCCTGTCAGCGGCGGCCTGCTCCGCCAGCTTTTGCCGCTCCGTCGCCGCCTGCTTCTTGCTGCTCTCCATCTCCTCGGCGAGCGCCTTCTTCTCGGCGGCCGATGAGGCCTTCATCGTTTGCAGGCGACCGAGGAGCGCGACCTCCTCCTCGGCCGTGGCGAGCTCCGCGTCGAGTCGCGCCTCCTCGTCCTCGGAGATCGCCAGCTCGGCGTCGAGCGCCGCCAGCTTCTCCCTCGACCGCTCCGCCTGCAGCAGCGCCAGGGCGGTCTTCATCTTGATCTGCCCCATCAGCGCGTCCCTTCGGGCCGCGTAGGCGTCGCGGTGCTCCCAGGCGCGCGACGCCTGGACCAGCAGGCTGTCGGCAGCCGCCAGGAGATCGAAGGCGCGCCGGTCCGGATCGGAGAGCGTCGGGTCGGTGCGCAAGTCCTCGAGCGCGACGAGCTCCCTCGGCTTTGGCGTCGAGGCGCAGCCCAGAGCCGACAGCACGGCGACGCCAATCAGGAGTCCACTCGCTCGGGCGGCCATTCGCGCCCGCAATCTACCGCGGAATGTGCGACCCCGCAGAGCCGCGCCGGACACTCTCTTCATCCGGTCCGCCTTCATCCGCTCCGCCCCGGAGGCGGGATCCACATCGCCATGTACATCTTGGGCAAAGCCTGAACACGCTGTCACTCCAGTGACACAAAGAACGGTGCCCCCCATTACAGAGGCCTGCGATAAAATACGGCTGTCGTGGACGTTCGATCGCTTCGCAGCCTCTGCCGCCGGATCACTCCGGCCTCCCTCCGTCTGGGGAGCAAGGAGGCTCGACGACGTACGTTTTTGACCGGGATCACGCAACAGACGAGGCAGCTCGGCCTCACCCTCGGGCCGGTGCCGAGTCTTCCGGCCGAGCGCACGCGCGCGGTCCTGGACTTCTCCGACGGTGGCGCTCAGTTCTGGGTGGCGGGAATGGTCACGCCAACCGCCGACGGCGGCGCGGAGCTGATGCTCGAGTCGGGCCCCCAGAAGCGCCCCTCCCGATCGACGCGCCTCGTGCCCCTCGACGACGTGGCGTTCGCCGTCTGTGTCGTGGAGGTCGAGGAGGGCGGACGGCAGTGCTACCCCATCCTCGACATCGGCGTGCGTGGGCTGCGGGTAGAGACCGGCGCGCCGCTGGCGATCGGCACGGTGCTGGGCGACCTCATCGTGCTGTTCCGGCGCGAGGTGCTCCGCAGCGGCGAAGGGGTCGTCACCAGCTGCTCGCCGGTGCTCTATCCGGACGGGCGGCTCGTCTACGAGTGCGGCGTACGGTATCGAAACGCCGAGCGCCGGCGAACCGAGGCGGTGGAGATCGATCGGCTGGAGATCGACGACCTCCCCCGGGTGCGCGCCATCCTCTGGGCGCTCTGCGATCTGGAGTACGAGGTGACGATCTCGGGGCCAACCGGGGTGGTCAGAGGACGGATGCAGCCGGTAAGCGGGATCGATCGGGGCCGCGTTCCCGAGCTGCTTTGCAGGGTGGAGGATGCCGACCGCCTGCCGGTTCGCTCGGGTGCGGTCAGCGTCGAGTGCTCGCTGTTTGGCAGCGGCTATCGCTTCTACGCCCGCCTCACCAGTCGTCAGGCCGACGTCCTCACGCTCTCGCCGTCGCCCAAGCTCCGCCAGTGGCACCGCCGCAGCGAGGAACGCACGCCGCTCGGGCCCGACGGCGGTGCGCTGGTCAGCTATCGGCATTCTCTCACCGGGGCCCGCCGCGCCCACCCGCTGGTCGATCTCTCGTCGCACGGATTTTCGTTCCCGCCCGGCAGCAGCGACGAGGAGCTGTGGCCCGGCCTGCCGCTCAAGGAGGTACGGATTCAGCTTGGGCCGATGGCCTTCAAAGCCCCCGAGGTCTCAGTCCGTTCCGTCTCGCCGAGACGGGTGAGCGCCCAGATGCGCGCCTTGCCCGATCGCGAGGCCGACCTCTTGCGCGAGCAGCTGATCGAGCACGGTCCCGATCCGATCCAGTTCCACGACGGACGCGCGTTCGACCGCCTGGTCAGCTTCCACCGTTCGATGAACATGCTCGAACCGGACATGGAGGCCAACCTGAACGCTCTTTTCGACGAGGCCCGACGGACATGGGGAGTGGCCCATGATCGAGCGGCCGGCATGATGCGGACGGCGATCGTTCCCTGGCGCGGTGGCATCGGCGCCTCCCTGACCTCGGTGCGCGCCTATGAGCGCACCTGGATGTTCCAGCACAACGCGGTCGCGCGGGGTGGCGTCCCGGCGGGAGCCGGCCAGCTGCACGGCATTCTCATGCGCCTCGCGGCCTACCGTCCCGACGGAGAGTACATCGCCGGCGCCATCGGCGCCGACGTCACGGCGATGCACACCCTGGTGACGACCTTCTTCACACAGTCGGCGCCGGCCCACCGAGGAGCGACCCGCATGACCCTCTATGCCGCGCCGGCCGCCACCCTGCCCCCAGGCGACGACCGCCGCCTGCGCCGGCTGCGCGGGCGTGAGGAGCTGCTCGTCGAGCACGTCGGCGCCCGCCAGCTCGATCCCGTCGTGGCCCGCGCCCTCGGCCTGCGCGCGGGCGAGATTGAGCTTCCCAAGACCCGCGCCAGCTACGCGCGCTTGGGCCTGGAGCGAACGCGCGAGGCCTTTGGCGCCTTCGCCGACGATCGCTGCGTCGCCGTCCTGCTGCGCGAGACCGCCTCGCCCGGCCTGTGCCTGAGCGGCCTCATGTCCGCGGCCTTCCTCTTGCCGGTGCTCCCCGACGCCGATCCCGACGGGGCGACGCGGCGGGCGCTCTGCGAGCTGGCGCGCGCCACGCCGGTCCCCGGCAATCCACCCAAGCGATTTCTCTTTCTGCCCGCCGGGCAGGACGATACGCCGGTGCGCGCCACCGGCTTCGCTCCCGTCGGCGACTGCACGTTCTTCGCCCTCCATCGTCTGGGAATTCTCGAATACCAGCGCTACGTGGCCGACCGGTATGGTCTTTTGCAGGCGCGGCTGCGGGGTCGATCGACGCGCCTGCCGGAGGCTGCATGACGTCCCGGACCGGCAGCTACGACGCCAAAGGGGCGGCGGCGGTGGAGTCCGAGACCGACCGCCTGCGCCGGCAGGCGGCCGCCATCTGGGGGCGGGAGCGTGAGGCGCTCGGGCGCGCCGGTCTGACCGCGGGGCAGCGGCTCCTCGACGTCGGGTGCGGCCCGGGAGGCATCCTGCGCCAACTGGCGCGCGATCTCGGGCGCGCCCCCTTCGGCATCGACGTGAACCAAGGCCTCCTGCGGAACGCAGCCCCGGCGGGGCCCGTGGCGCGGGCGGACGGAGCAGAGCTCCCCTTCGGCGACGGTGTCTTCGACTTCGTGCTGTTCCGTCTGGTCCTCCGGCACGCGCCCGGCCGCGACCGGCTCCTGCGCGAAGCGGCCCGTGTCGTGCGCCCGGGCGGGATTGTCTGCGCCGTCGACGTCGACGAGGAGGCGACGACCTTCGATCCCGAGCCGCCGAGCTGGCCCGCGCTCAAGCGGGCGCTCGCCGCGGCGGCCGCCCGGCGAGGTGGCGATCCCTTCGTCGGCCGCCGCTTGCGCCGGCTGCTGGGTGAAGCCGGCCTGGTCGATCCGGTGACCGTCGCCCTTCCGGTGACGACGGACGACGTCGCGGCGCGCGCCTTCGTGGAGACGTTCTTGGCGCCCTCGGCGCGGGTGATCGATCCCGATCTCCTCGACCCCACGGCGGTGCGGCGCGGGTGGGAGGAGCTCGGCGAATGGGCCTCCGGCGGCGGCGGTTTCGGCTACGCTCTGGGGTGGATGGCCGCCGCCAGAAAGCCAGATGACCCAGCACCGCGCGCTCGCCCATGAGCTGAGCTGCCGCTGGCTCATCCCCATCCTCGATCTCGCCGAGGCCGACGGGCGACGGGACGGGCTCACGGCGCTGCTCGAGCGCTGGGAGGTGCCCTACGGCGAGCTGCGGGAGGAGTCGAACTGGGTCTCGCTCCGGTTCTGCGAGGAGCTGATCGATTGGCTCAGCGGAGAGATCGGCGCCGACGCGCTGGCGGACGCCATCGTCCGCGCCATGTACTCGCCACGTGCGCTGGGCGTCATGTATCCGATCCTCCGCGCCTTTGGATCGCCGCGCGTCGGCTACGGCGCCCTGCCGCAGCTCATTCCGCGCATGAACAAGGTGAGCGCCATCTCGGTCAGCGGCCTGCGCAGAGGCGCCGCGGAGCTCACCTATCGTCCTGCCTCGGCGGAACATCAGGAACGTTCGCCGCTCATCTGCCGGCTGCGCAGGGCGCAGATCGCGGCCGGGCCGACGCTGTGGGGGCTCCCGCCCGCGCGGGTCGAGGAGACCGAATGTCAAACCCGGGGCGGCGACGCCTGTCGCTATCAGATCCGCTGGGTCGAGCGGGCCTCGACGCGCGGCCTGCTGCTCGGTCTGCTGGCCGGCGGCCTGTTCGCGCTGGCGCCCGGGCACGGCATCTGGACGGCGCTGGTCGCGCTGGTGGCCGGGGGCTCGGTGGGGCGAATCTGGGACCTGCGCGCCCACGAGCGCGAGCTGCAGACCTTCGTCCAGGAGCACACCGTGGCGCTGACCGCCGCCCTCGACACGACCGAGCGCCGGTTCGTCGAGCTGCAGAAGGCCAAGGCGGAGGTCGACGCGCGGGTCGAGCAGCGCACGGCGGAGCTGCGCACGGCGACCGAGAAGCGCGTCCACACCGAAAAGCTGGCGGTGCTGGGAACGCTGGCCGCCGGCCTGGCGCACGAGGTGCGGAACCCCGCCAACGCCATCGTCAACGGCCTCCGCCCCGTGCATCGCTACCTGACCGAGACCGACGGCGATCCCGAGTGCACCACCTCGGTGCAGATCGCCATCGAGGCCGGCGACCAGATCGCGCGCCTGGTCGGCGATCTGCTGGATGTCGGCCGGACCGACCGCGGGGTCGAGCCGTGGGACCCGCATCAGGGGATCGAGGCTGCCATCCGCCTGCTCTCGCACCGGACCCAGAGCGTCTCCTTCGATCGCGACTTCAGGTTCCGGGGCGAGATCCTGGGGCGCCCCCCGGCGCTGAACCAGATCTTCCTCAACCTGTTCGACAATGCCGTGCGCGCGGCGGGCGAAGGCGGGCGCGTCCGGGTCTCCTCGCGCCCCGAGCGGGAGGGGGTGGAGATCGTCGTCGCCGACAGCGGCCCCGGGATTCCCCCCGAGCTGGCCCAGCGCATCTTCGATCCGTTCTTCACCACCCGCGCGGTCGGCGAGGGGACCGGCCTCGGGCTCCACTTCAGCCGCCAGGTCGCGTACGATCACGGCGGCTCGTTGGATCTGGTCGCCGCGCCCGGGTGGGGCGCCTGCTTCAAGCTCTGGCTGCCTGGCCACCGCCCGCAAACGATCTCCTCGTGACCCCATGACCCACACTGCCAACATTCCGCACTCCGCCGTCCTCTACGTCGACGACGACACGCGTAACCTGCATGCCTTTCGGTTGGGGTTCCGGAACCGCTTCCGCGTCGTGACCGCCTCCTCCGGGCAGGAGGCGATGGAGATCTTGGCGCGCGAGCCGGTGGCGGTACTGCTGGCGGATCAGCGGATGCCGGAGATGACGGGCGCCGAGCTCTGCGCCATGGTCAAGCAGCTCTTTCCGGACGTGGTGCGGATGATCATGACCGCCTACTCGGACATCGGATCGGTGGTCGAGGCGATCAACGGCGGCCAGGTGAGCCGCTACTTCATCAAGCCCTGGCGTGAGGAGGAGCTGGCCGACGCCATCCGGGCCGGCATCGACGCCTTCCAGCTGGTGACGGTCACGCGCGATCTGCAGATCCGCCTCCTGCAACAGGAGCAACAGTCGACCACCACCTATCTGCTGGGGCGGATCCTGCACGAGGTGGTGTCGCCGGCGATCGGAATCCGCGACAACCTGGGCTTCGTCGTCGACGGCGTCAGCCAGCTGGCGCGGATGGCGGCGGCCTCCGACCCCGACGTCCCGCGCGTGGCCAGCGATCTGGTCCCCGCGCTCACCGACGCGCACGACTCGGCCATCGACCTGGTGGCGCGCATCGAGCAGTTCCGGCAGGGGGAGGTACCGCTCCCCTCGAACGACGGCGGGACCAGCCTCGATCGCGCCGTCCAGACGGCGGCGGGGATCGTCCGCCCCCGCATCAACGAACGCGCGCGCCTGATCCTCGACACCACCCACAAGGCGTTCGTCCGCAGCGAGCCGACGCAGCTGACCCAAGTCATCGTGAACCTGCTGCTCAACGCTTACGAGGCGATCGAGCCGGGCGCGCCGGAGAAGAACCAGATCACGGTGACGACGCTCTGCAAGGTCGATCGCTGCGGCTTCGTCGTGGAGGACACCGGGCGTGGCATCTCAGAGGAGGTGGCGGCCCGCATCTTCGAGCCGTTCTTCTCGACCAAGACCGGCGGCACCAACACCGGGCTGGGGCTGCCGATCGTCCACGAGATCGTCCAGCGCCTGGGCGGCACCATCGAGCTCGATCGCGCCAGCCGCGGCACCCGTTTCTACGTCGAGCTCCCGCGCGCCGGCTGACGCAGGCTCCAGCGCTATTAAAAGAGCGCCGCCAGCAGGGCGTTGCGGGGGGCGGACTTGGGGACGACGGCGTCGACCAGCTTGCGCTGCAGGAGATCGTTCCAGACCTCCATGTACGAGAACGAATAGAGGACCCGCCGGACGCGGGGGTAGTTGTCGCGCACGTGCTCGAACAGGTCGTCGGTCTTCTGCCAGTCGAGCCGGTGATCGCAGAGCAGCACCTGCGGCGGACGCTCGCGGAGCTGCAGGAGCGCCTCGCGCTTGGACGAGACCACCCGCACGTCGTGATCGGTTGACAACGATCGCTGCAGGCCCCGCGCCATCTTCGGCTCGTCCTCGACCACCAGGATATCGAGCCGCGCGCGCTGCCAGTTGGTGGCCAGACCCGAGCTTCCGAGCTCGGCGAGCGCTTCGACGTCCGTCGTCGGCGGCGCCAGCTCCCGACGCCAGAGGGGGTCGAGCCGGACCATGTCGGTGACGAGATCCTCCGTCCTGGTCAAGATCTCCCGCACCGTGCGGGCGAATCGACTGAGTGTCGCGCTGGGCGGGCACTCTCCGGTCAGCTCGCGCAAGCCGCCGAAGGCGCGGCGAAGACCTGCGCGCGCCTGCTGCAGCTCGCCGGCAACCGCGACCTTGATGGCCTCCTCGTTCGCCGGAGGAGGCGTCACCTCCGCGAAGGTCGACGGCTGCAGCCCGCCGGGCAGGGCCCCCTCGGGGACCTCGACGGTGTAGAGCCCCGAGCGGTGCGTCGCCGGAAAGCGCGACACCTGCACGACGTTCCGGAACGCCCAGGCGTATCCCCGTTGCAACGGGGCGTTCATTTCACGGGTAATCGCCTGAACGTCAATCAGCTCGGCGAGCGCAACGCCGTACCACGGTTCGTCGTCGGAGACGATGAGGATCTCGCCCCGGTACGGGGTCCGGAAGCTCTTGAAGGCAGTCGTCGTCGCGCCGGCGGCAATTTGCGACGCCCAGGGCTCACGTACAGCGATTGCCTTGACGACCTTCATCGTTTGGCCGAGGCGTAAACGTTAACACAACCCCGCGGAGAAACGCATCTTCTCAAATCTGGGATCGTTCAGCAATCGTTCTGCGCCTTTTCCAGCGTCTTATCCAGCGTCTTTTTCGGCGGCTTTGGCGCCGGAGCCTCGCTGGTGAGCGGGGCCACTGCCGTTGGCCAGGTTGCGGGCGCTGTTGACCAGCGCGACGTGGGTGAAGGCCTGCGGGAAATTGCCCGTCAACCGCTTGGCGACGGGATCGTACTCCTCGGAGATGAGGCCCACGTCGTTGCGCAGGGCGAGCAGCCGTTCGTAAAGAGCGCGCGCCTCATCTTTGCGACCTTGCAGCGCCAGGTTGTCCGCCAGCCAGAACGAGCAGGGGAGAAACGCCCCTTCGCCCGGCGGGAGACCGTCCACGTCGGGTGAGTCGGAGTAGCGGCGAACCAGGCCGTCGTGCAGAAGCTCACGCTCGATGGCGGCCACGGTGCCGCGCATCCGCGGATCGTCGGCGGAGAGAAAGCCAACCATCGGAAACAGGAGCGCGCTGGCGTCCAGCTCGCGCGAACCATAGTGTTGGGTGAACGTCTGGCGCTTCCCGTCGAAACCGCGCGCGCAGACCTCGGCCTGGATCTCCTCGCGCAGGGCGCGCAGGCGATCGATCGGCCCCTCGAAACCGAATGACTCCACCATCTTGATCGTTCGGTCGACACCCACCCAGGCCATCACCTTGCTGTGGGTGAAATCACGCCGCGGGCCGCGCACCTCCCAGATCCCCTCGTCCGGGAGGCGCCAGCTCGCCTCGATGAAGTCGAGGAGGCCACGCTGCAACGTCCAGGCGGCCTCCTCGCGCGGGATGTCGCTCCGCTGCGCCTGAAAAAGACAGTCGATCACCTCCCCGTAGACGTCGAGCTGGAACTGATCGACGGCGGCGTTGCCGATGCGCACCGGCCGCGATCCTTCGTAGCCGGGGAGATGGTCGAGCGTGAGCTCGGTGAGCCGCCGCTCGCCCGCCGGCCCGTAGAAGATCTGCACGTGCTGGGGATCGCCGCCCACGGCGCGCAGGAGCCAGTCGCGCCAGGCCTGCGCCTCGCGCTTGTACCCGGACTGCATGAGGGCGTAGAGCGTGAAGGTGGCGTCGCGCAGCCAGCAGTAGCGGTAGTCCCAGTTGCGGACGCCGCCGATCTGCTCGGGCAGCGACGTCGTCGGCGCCGCCACGATGCCGCCGGTCGGCCCGTAGGTGAGGCTCTTGAGCGTGATGAGCGAGCGCAGCACGTCGTCGCGCCAGGGACCGCGATAGGTGCATCCTTGCGACCAGCGGCGCCACCAACGCTCGGTCTCGGCGACGGCCGCGTCGGGATCGATCTTGCGGCGGCGTCGCTCGTGCGACGGGCTCCAGGTCATCACGAAGCGCGCGCGCTCGCCGGCCCGCAGCAAGAAGCGCGACGACAGCGACTCTGACCGGGCGGCGATTGGAACGTCGGCGTCCAGGGTCACGGCGTCGGGTCCCCCGACCGCCCAGGTGGTTCCGCCTTCCTGGTGAATCCAGGGGCGAAAGGAGCCGAAGCCGAAGCGCAGCACGAGATCGCTGCGGATCGGAACCTCGCCGCGCAGGCACTCGACGATCCGCACGACGTCGGGGACGTGGTCGCGTGGCGGCATGCAGTCGGTGACGCGGCAGAGGCCGCCGGCCGTGGTGAGCTCGGTCTCGAGGATCAGCGTCTCGGGACGGTAGCGGCGGCGAACCCCGGTGACGGGCGCGTCGGGCGCCAGCAGCCAGCGGCCGTGCCGCTCGTCGCCCAGGAGGGCCGCGAAGCAGGCCTCGGAGTCGAACCGCGGCAGGCAGAGCCAGTCGATCGAGCCGTCGTTGCCGACCAGCGCTGCGGTCTGCGTGTCGCCGATGAGCGCGTAGTCCTCGATCCGCAGCGGCATCCGCGCCTAGTTTGCACCATGCCGGGCCTCCGCGCGCCCGGCGGCGGCAGCGGCCAGCGCGGCGGGCGGCGCCGGGCGGGTCCGCGGCAGGTCGACGGTGAAGGTTGCCCCCAGCTCCGGGCGGCTTTCGACCTTCACCGTCCCCCCGAGGGCGTCGACGATCTGCTTGACGATCCAGAGCCCGAGGCCGATGCCGGCGTAGTTCCGGCTGGAGGACGCGCGCTCGAAGCGGCGGAAGATCCGATCCTGATCCTCGGCGGGGATGCCGAGGCCGTGATCGTGGATGGCCAGGATCGCGCGATCGCCGCTGACGTCGACGCTGATCTCGATCGGCTTGCCGGCGCCGTACTTGATGGCGTTGGAGAGCAGGTTGGTGATCACCTGATCGAGGCGGCTGGCGTCCCACGCTCCGACCGCCCGCCCCGTCGCGCGCACGGCGAGCGCGCAGCCGCGGCGGTGCGCCTCGTCGGCCAGGCGCGCGCGCACCTCGTCGACCACCGCCGTCAGGTCGACCTCCTCGATCTGCAGCTCCAGCCGGCCGGCCGCGATGCGCGACACGTCGAGCAGCTCGTCGATCAGGTGATTGAGCCGCGTCGCCTGGGCGTCGATCCGTTCGACGCGCGCCACGACACCGGAGGCGGCCGCCTCGGCGACGTTCCGGCGCGTGAACCGCAACAGGTTCTCCACCTCCAGGCGCAGCGAGGTGAGCGGCGTCCGCAGCTCGTGGGAGGCGACGGAGAGAAAGTCTTCCCGCAGGCCGATGGCCTCCCGCAGCGTCTGCTCCGCTCTCTTCTGGTCGTCGATGTCGGTGGCGGTGGCGATCCATCCGCTGATCGCTCCGTCGCTCCCCCGCTCGGGGACCACCCGCGCCAGATGCCAGCGGTAGACCCCGTCGGCCGCCCGCCTGAGCCGGATCTGCCCCTCGAACGCTTCCTGCCGCGCCAGCCCCTCCTCGAGCGCCTGGCGCGCGGCGGCGCGGTCATCGGGGTGCAGCGCGCCCCAGGGGGACTCGTCGCTCGCTGTCTCTGACTTGGCCTCCTGGTAGGCGAGACCGGCGCGGTTCCAGAAGGTGACGCTGCCGTCCGGGCCCGCTGCCCAGATGCTCTGCGGGAGAGAGTCGAGCAGCTGCCGGTACCGCTTCTCGCCGGCGCGCAAGAGATCGGCGCGCTCGTGCTCGCGCAGCAGCTGCTCCTGCGCCTTGATCTGCTCCTCCTTGAGGTAGAGATCGACGAACACCTGCGCCTTCGCCCGCAGGATGTCGGGATCGAACGGCTTGACCAGGTAGTCGACCGCCCCCTCGGAGTAGCCGCGGAAGACGTGGGCGGCGTCGCGCCCCACCGCGGTGATGAAGATGATCGGGATGTGACGGCTGCGGGGCCGCTGCTTGATGAGGCCGGCGGTCTGGAACCCGTCCAGCCCCGCCATCTGCACGTCGAGGAGGATGAGCGCGAAATCGCGCCGCAGGATCTGCCGCAGCGCCTCTTCGCCCGACGAGGCCGCGACGAGCTCGTGCCCGAGGGGCGCGAGAATCGCCTCCAGCGCCACCACGTTCGCGAGGTGGTCGTCGACCAGCAGGATGCTGGCTCTCGGCGGTGGCGGCGGTTCCATCGGGTTACCTCACTGTGACGGCGGTTCCTGCGAATGCTCCTGAGACCGTTCCTGCGACGATCCCTGGGGATCGGTGGTCAACCGGCGAATGATGTTGAGCAGCTGGTCGACGTCGACCGGCTTGGGAAGATAGTCGGAGGCCCCCGCCTCGAGGCACTTCTCCCGATCGTCATCCAGCGCCTTGGCGGTCACCGCCACGATCGGTTTGTCGCGACAGCTGGGGTTCGAGCGGATGGCGCGGATGGTCTCGTACCCGTCCTTGCCCGGCATCATGACGTCCATCAGAACCAGGTCGATCGCCGGATCGGCCTCCAGGGTCGCGATGCCTGCCTCCCCGTTGTCGGCGTAGACGACCTCCAGCCCGGCGGCCTCGAGGACGCTGGTCATCGCGAAGACGTTGCGGACATCGTCGTCGACGACCAACACCTTGCGCCCGGCGATGGCCGCCAGGTCGAACGGCGGCGGCCCAACGGACGGAGAGACGCTGGCACGCAACGACGCGCCACGCTCGGGGGCACGCCACCCGCCGTTGCCGCCGCGATCGTCGTCGGCGGTGGGGAGGCCGATGTAACGCTCGGGCAGGTAGAGCGTGAAGACGCTCCCCTGACCGGGCCCG
>CAVRRT010000013.1:0-3552 GCA_963723305.1 uncultured Pseudomonadota bacterium | reverse complement strand
GGAGAACTCCGCTGGGTTCCCCGGCGGTCTTCAGCTCCTCCTGGGCCACGACCCTGCCTGCCTTGGTGGCGACGGCCCTGAGCGTCCCGGGGGAGAAGGACACGTTGGGAAACGAATAGACGAAGCCCATGCTCATGTTCTGGAGGAGCTCGGAGCCCGGCACCCGGCCCCCGCCGTTGTAGGTGTCGACAAAGACGCCGGGCCTGGTCGCCACGCCGAGCGACTTGCCGTTCAGGAAAAGCTCGACCGAATCGCAGTGCGAGGCCGCCACGTAGACCGTCTTCGTCGTCCCCGCGGGATAGGTCCAGTGCCCTATGATGTGGAGGTCGGGCGCGGCCGACTGCATGACCCGTGAGACGAAGAACAGCTCCTTGGGCAGGCGGACCCCGTCCACCTTGCCGCTCACCCGGAGGACCTCGCTCGCGTCCTGGCGGCCGTCGGCGCCGAGCGCGAGCGCGCCGGCGTGCGCCGGGTTCACCGCCAGCGCGCGGGCGATCTGATCGCGCGCCGCGGGCGCGTCGTAACGGTCGTCGAGCGCCGCGCGCGCCAGCCCGACGTGCGCATCGGGGTTGTCGGGATCGAGCTTGAGCACCTCGCGGAACGAGGTCTCGGCGTCGGCGGCGTTGTGCTTCTCGATGAGCAGCGCGCCCCAGTCGAGGTTGGCCCCGACCTCCTTGCGATCGGCGCGCACGGCGTCGCGCAACACGTCGTTGGCGTCCTTCCAGTTTTCGTCGAGGCGGACCGCGGTGGCGATGGCCATCAGGTCGGCCGGCTTGGTCCGATCGATCTGTCCGCCGTTCCAGTCGGCGTAGCTGGCGTCGACGAGCGGCTTCCAGGCCGCGCGATCGCCGGTCAGCTCGAAGAGACGCATGCGCGCGTCGCGCAGGGGAAGATCGGCGGGGTGGGCGGCCGCCGCGGTCTCCAGCCGCTGGCGCGCCTCCGGATAGAGCCCCGTCGCCTCCTCGGCGCGCGCGCAGAGGATCGTCTGCGGGACGTCGTCGGGCGCATGGCCGACGCGCGCGCGGCAGAGCCGAAGCGCATCCTGGTAGCGCCCGCTGCGCAGGGCGGGCTCGGTCCGCGCCACTTCCGGGATCGACGCCCGGCGGGCGCGCGCGCCGGGCGCCAGCCCCACCGCCAGCCCGAACACGAGCGCCGCTGCCGCCCCCTTCATCGCCGGTAGTCTCCTCTACGGGCATGGTACGATCCAGGGACACCATCGACGGAGGCGCCATGGCGACCGGGGCGGAAGAGAAGACCAAGCAAGCTGACCTCGGTCCAGAGGTCTTCGACGATTACGACGCGTTCCTCAAGCAGGCCATCAAGGACTACTACGACCGCGGCTGGAAGAGCCGTCGTGGCACCTTCATCGCGCTGGTGATTGCTTCGGGGCAGGCGACCTCGATGGCGGTCGACTCCGTCCGGGACGGCAGCGGCCTCAAGAAGGCGGCGCTGGGAGCGGCCGGCATGGTCGCGCTCCGCCTCGGCCTCCGTTACGCGCTGTCGGGCCCGCTCGGCGTCATCCTGACGGGCGCGGCCGCGATGTCGCTGGGCGGCTATGTGTTGAAGAACCGCAAGGAGATCACCGACAAGGTGACCGCGTGCAAGACGCTCATCGCCGACACCCGCACCCGGTTCGAGGAGACCCAGGGTGGCTATCGCGCGGGCCGTTACGACGGCCCCAGCCGCAACCTCATGGTCGACGGCCTCCTGAAGCGCTTCCTGGAAGAGCTCGACGGCCTCGGCAGCAACTAACCCGCGTCCCAGCGGCCACTGCGAAGTCGATCGCGTGATCGCGTGGGCGCGCGACAGCTCCGCTGGCGCGAGCCCGTCGCGGGAGGTTCGGAACCCTCCCAGGGTTCCGAGTCTAGCGCAGCATGATCGACTTCAGCCCGCCGATCGGAAACCGGACGAGGAGGCTGGAGCGGAGCACGTTCTCGATCTTGCCGCGGCCGTATTCGGGGTGGGAGATGATCTGGCCCGCCTTGTAGCGCTCCTTGGGATCGAAGACGCGCACCTCGGTGGACGCGGCGACCTCTTCCCCGAGCGCGCGCAGCTCAGCCGCCTTGCGCTTCGTCTCGGGGTCGACCGGGCGGCCGCGCTCCTCAATCTCGCCGCCGCCTGCCGCGCCGGGGCTGGTGGCGGTGCGGCGGGCCGCGGCGGTCCGGTGCGAGTGTCGCGAGCCGCAGACCTGGCAGAGGACCTGCTTGGGATCGTTGCCGACCATCGCCACGATGCTGTGGGTCGTCGAGATCGGCGCAGCGACCGCACCAGGATTCGACGTCGGCGCCCACCCCCAGCAGCTTTCCCGCCTTCGGCGCGCCGCGGTCGTGCGACCAGGAGACGCCGGTGATCCGCCGTCCCTCGGGCGCGCCGCCGCCGGCCGCGCGATCCGGCGTGCTCTCCGCCGACGACGCGGGGACCTTGGGGAGCAGCGAGGCCAGACGTTTGAGATCGACCACCCGGCGGCCGAGCGCCCGTTCCGCGCTCAGCTGCTCGCCGGGTGACAGCGAGGCCAGCATCGTGCGGTAACGCTGCGACAGCCGCTCCACGCCGGCGTGCGCGGCGGAGACCAGGTCCCGTTCGTCTTTTCGCTCCTCGGCCAGATGGACCTGCAGCGTGACGTCGGTGATCTCGGCCTTGAGCTGCTCCAGGGTGGGGGCGTCCACGGTCGGTCTATTTCTCACGCCCGGAGGCGGACTGCAATGGGGTCAAGGGTCCTTCCGGGGCGGGGTCGTGCGGATTGCCCATCTCGTCGCTATAATAATGGCATGCCGTTGAACTTGTCGTCCGGTCCTGGGGCCCTGTCGGAGAAGCTGGGGGCGATTGGGTACGAGCGGGTGCGGCGAGCCATCGCGGCGCTCTCGCTCAGTTTCTTCGCCCTCGTCTACTTCTTCATCTCGTTCAACATTCCGGCGCCCGGCTGGCAGGCGCCCTTCCTGGCCCTGGCCGGCTGCTACGTCGTCGCCTTCTTCGCCGTGGTTGCCGAGTGGTTCTGGGGGCGCTGGTTCGCCACCGGGCTCGGGTGGTCAGGGCTGATGGTGGCCGTCTTCGCCACGCTCATGAACGGCTGGGATCCCGCACTGGCCATCTATGGTGCGCTGCACGCGCTCATCGTCTTGCCGCTGGCCGGAAAATCGATGGCTGCGCGCTACGACCTTCAAGAGGGTTGGCGCCAGCGCTACAAGATGGACGAGTTTGGCGTGGCGCGGCTGCGCAAGACCATCACCCGCGCGGCGGCCTCGTTGCCGAGCCTGATCCTGTGGGCGCTGGCACCGAAGGAGCCGGGGCAAGGGATGGGCATGCTGCTGTCGCTGTCGGCGCTGGCGCTGGTCGCGGTCGGCTTCGGCGGTCTGGTCCGCCTCCGGACGTGGGGTTGGCTGGCGGTGGGGGCGTCAGCGGTGGCGACGATCGTCGGCGCCAGCTGGCTGGCGTCGACGACGTTCCCGGCCTTCTCCACGGCGGTTGCCCCGGCTTTCCTTCCGGGCTTCCTGGGCCCCGACCTGGCGATCTGCTTCCTGGTGGCGGCCGCGACTCCCTTCGCGCTGCCGGCGA
>CAVRRT010000012.1:0-5171 GCA_963723305.1 uncultured Pseudomonadota bacterium | reverse complement strand
GTCGTTGCCCGGCAAGGGGAAGAGCGCCTACGAGCTGTTCGACGCTCTCGGCCCCGAGGGCGGCCTGCGCGCGCTCCTGGTGTTCGGCTCCAACGTCGCGGTCGCCTCGCCGAACGCGCGCCACATCGCAAGGAGGCTCGCCTCGCTTGAGCTCCTGGTGGTGTGCGACGCGTTCGTCAACGAGACCGCGGAGGCCGCGCACGTCTTCCTGCCGATCACGCAGTGGGCGGAAGAGGACGGCACCATGACCAACCTCGAGGGGCGCGTCATCTTGCGCCGCCGCGTCCGCCCTCCCCCGCCCGACGTGAAGAGCGATCTCGAGATCATCGGCGCGCTCGCCGAGCGGCTCGGCGAAGGGGCGCGGTTCCGGTTCGGATCGGCCGAGGAGGTCTTCGCCGAGCTCGGCCGGGCCTCGGCCGGTGGCCGCGCCGACTACAGCGGCATCAGCTACGACAAGATCCGGGCCAACGACGGTGTGTTTTGGCCCTGTCCCACCGCCGAGCATCCGGGCACCCCGCGCCTCTTCGCCGAGCGCTTCGCCTTCCCCGACGGAAAGGCGCGCTTCCATGGTGTGCGCCACCGGGACGCCGCCGAGCTGCCCGACGCCGCCTACCCGCTCTTCTTCACCACCGGCCGCTACAAGGAGCACTACAACTCGGGCGCCCAGACCCGTCGCGTGGCCGCGCTCTGCGAGGTGCGCCCGGCGCCGCGCCTCGAGCTGCACCCGCGCCTCGCCGCGCGGCTCGGCGTGTCCGACGGTGGCGGCGTGCTGGTCGAGAGCCGTCGCGGCGAGGTCGTCTTCTCCGCCACGCTCAGCCGCGACATCCGCCCCGACACGCTGTTCGCGCCCTTCCACTGGGGCGGCAAGAGCGCGGCCAACATCCTCACCGTGCCGGCGCTCGATCCGACCAGTCGCATGCCGGAGTTCAAGCTCTGCGCGGTGCGGGCCACGGCGGCGCCGGCCCCGCCAGCGCCGCTGCCCCCGCCACCGCCGGGAGACGCCTGAGGTGCGCAAGAGGGCCCTGGCGCTCATCGGAAACGGGATGGCCACCTGCCGCCTGCTCGACGAGCTCGTGGAAAAAAAAGCCATGCTCCGCTACGACGTCGTCGTCTACGGCGAGGAGCGCGGGGGCGCCTACAACCGGATCCTGCTCAGCAAGGTGCTGGCCGGCGCGGCGCCCGACGAGATCGTCACCAAGCCGCGCGCCTGGTACGAGGCGCACGGCGTGCGCCTGCACGACGGCGCGGTGGTCAAACGGCTCGACACCTCGGCCAAACAGATCGAGACCGCCGACGGCGCGCTCCACCGCTACGACGCCGCGGTCATCGCCACCGGCAGCCAGCCGACGGTGCCGCCGCTCGAGGGAATGACCGGCCCCGACGGTGGGCTGCGACCGGGGGTCTTCGTCTACCGGACGATGGACGACTGCGCGCGCATCCGCGCACACGCCCGCGCCGGCGACAGCGCGATCGTGCTGGGCGGCGGCCTCTTGGGGCTCGAGGCGGCCAAGGTTCTCGCCGACCGCGGCCTGCACGTGACCGTGATCCACGCCAGCAAGACGCTCATGAACGCGCAGCTCGACGAGCTCGGCGGGGAGATGCTCGAGCGCGAGATCGAGCGCTGCGGGATCTTCGTGCGGACCGCGCGCACGATCGAAGCGGTGGTGGGCGACATCCAGGTCGAGGGTGTCCGGCTCGACGACGGCAAGACGCTGGCGGCCGACATGGTGGTGCTGGCCTGCGGCGTACGCCCGCGGGTCGAGGTGGCGCGCGCCTCGGGCATCCCCATCAACCGGGGAATCATCGTCAACGACACCCTGGCCACCGAGGCGCCCGGCGTCTACGCCATCGGCGAGTGCGCCGAGCACGCCGCCAAGACCTACGGCATCGTCTCCCCCGCCTGGGAGCAGGCGGCGGTGCTGGGCGACATCCTCTCGGGCGCGAACCCGCAGGCGCGCTACCGCGGCTCGAGGCTCTACACGCGGCTCAAGGTGGCAGGCATCGACGTCGCCTCGATGGGACGCGTCGAGCCCGAGCTCGACAGCGACGAGGTGATTCAGGTCGTGGAGACGCGCCGCGGGTCGTACCGCAAGATGATCGTGCGCGACGGCAAGCTGGTCGGCGCGCTGTTCGTCGGCAACACCGAGGCGGCCGCCAGCCTGGTGCAGCTCTTCGATCGGGGTGACCCCCTCCCCGCCGATCCGCTGGAGGCGCTCTGCCCAGGCGCCGCGTTCGGAGCGGGCGCCACGGCCGATCGGCTGATCTGTACTTGCCACAAGGTGAACGAATCGCGCATCTGCGACGCCATCGGCGCCGGTGCCTGCACCGTCGAGGCGCTGGGCGAGATCACGAAGGCCGGCACCGGCTGCGGATCCTGCCGCGGCGAGCTGACCCAGCTCATCGCGCGCCAGGCCCCGCCGCCGAAGCTGGCCGCCGCCGGTTGAGCGCTGGGAGCGCAGTCGCGATCGCCGTCGCCTCTCCGGTTCAGCCGTTGACGCTGCGCATGCCGCCTTCCGGATAGCGATCGCCGGCGGCCACGTTCTTCGGGAACGCCGCGTCCAGCCGGGCGAGCTCGTTCTCCGTCAGTTGAATGTCGACGGCGGCCAGGTTCTCGTCGAGGTGCGTCCGCTTGGTGGTCCCGGGGATCGGCACGATGTCGCTCCCCTGCGCCAGCACCCAGGCGAGCGCGAGCTGACCGGCCGTCACCCCCTTCTCGGCGGCGATCTCCTGTACCCGATCGGCGAGCGCCAGGTTCTTCGCCAGGTTCTCCTCGGACATGCGGGGATGCGTGAGCCGCCGGTAGTCCCCCGCCGCGAAGTCGGCGGCGCTGCGGAACCGTCCGGTCAGAAAGCCGCGCCCGAGCGGGCTGTAGGCCACGAACCCGATCCCGAGCTCGCGCACCGTCGGCAGCAGGTCGTCCTCCGGATCGCGGGACCAGAGCGAATATTCGGTCTGCAGCGCCGCGATCGGATGCGTCGCGTGCGCCCGGCGAATGGTGGCCGACGACGCCTCGGAAAGGCCGAGGTGGCGCACCTTCCCGGCACGCACCAGCTCGGCCATCGCACCCACGGTCTCCTCGATCGGCGTCGCCCGATCGACGCGGTGCTGGTAGTAGAGGTCGAAGTAATCGACGCCCAGCCGCTTGAGCGAGGCGTCGCAGGCCTGCCGCACGTACTCCGGGCGCCCGTTGACGCCCAGGAACCTTCCGTCCTCGGCGCGAACGTTGCCGAACTTCGTCGCCAGCACGACGCCGTCGCGTCGGCCGCGCAGCGCGCGCCCGATCAGGAGCTCGTTGGTGAACGGACCATAGATGTCGGCGGTGTCGAGGAACGTGACGCCGCGGTCGAGCGCCTGATGAATCGTCGCCACCGCCTCGTCCTGCGAGGCAGGCCCGTAGAAGTCGCTCATTCCCATACAGCCAAGGCCGAGCGCCGAGACCTGCAAGCCGTCGTCGCCTCCGTCCCTCTTTCCGAAGGTGCCGAGCGTGCGTGTCTTCATGTGCGCAGGTGTAGGACGCCCAAAGCTCACGCGCAAGGGTGCGCCACCGACGATTTTTGGATCGATCGGACTGGCTCGCGACACCTACCCGATAAGCCATGGATTATCCGCGCCCCCCCAGGCACCCTTCGGTCCGAATTTTCCCTCTCTCCATCCTTTTGCTCTTCGGCGCCGCCGCCCTTGTGGTCCAGGGATGCGCGAGCAGCGACGCGACCGATCAGGGTGGCACCGGCGGAACCACCGGCACCGGCGGGGACAACGGTACGAGCGGTACCACGAGCACCGGCGGCGCGACGAGCACGGGCGGCGCGACCGGAACGGGCGGTACGACCGGAACGGGCGGTGCGACCGGAACGGGCGGTGCGACCGGAACGGGTGGGACCAAGGCCACAGGTGGAGCCACCGGCACCGGGGGGACGACTGCGACTGGCGGCACCACCGGCACCGGCGGCGCCACCGCCACCGGCGGAACCACCGGCACCGGCGGAACGAAGGCGACGGGCGGCACCACAGGCACCGGCGGAACGAAGGCGACGGGCGGCACCGCAGGCACCGGCGGCGCCACCGCCGCCGGCGGAACCACCGGCACTGGCGGAACCACCGCGACCGGGGGAACCACCGGCAGCTGCGGCTCGACGACGCTGAATGAAGATCCGTTCGGCTGCGCGTTCGCCTGGGGGACCAACAACCCAGGCGGCTCGCTCGCCTCGTACAGCTACCTGCAGTTCATGTCGGACTGGGTCGGTTCGGAGATCCAGGCGAGCGGCAGCATCACCAGCTGCAGCGGCTGCAGCTGGCTCACCAGCGATATCGCCTCCACCAACCTGATCCCGGTCTTCTACGCCTACATCATTGGCTACCTCGGGCACGCCAACGGGTTCCCCGATCAGAACACCGCCACCGGCGGCGCCAGCCTGGCCAGCGGCGGCGCGTACGTCATCAGGAAGTACCGCTCCCAGATCATCGCGGCCTACGCCTACTACGCCAAGCAGGCGCACGCGGCCTGGCCGACCAAGCCGCTCGTCTGGCTGCTGGAAGGCGACTTCGTCCAGTACACCGACAGCACGCAGGTCAACTACCCGAGCGCCTCGGGGAGCAACCCGGGCGCCGCCAGCTCCACCGTCGAGGCGCTCTCTTACGCCGAGCTCGGCCAGCTGGCGTCGGACATCACCTGCGCGATCAAGTCGAACATGCCGAACGCGGTGGTGGCCATCAACCAGTCGACCTGGAACGCGGACGCCGTCACCAACAGCTTCTGGGGCGCTTTCAAGGGCGTCAACTACGACATGGCGTGGACCTCGGGCGTTGCCAACGCCAACGGCTTCTTCAGCACCGGCACGACGGCCAGCAGCTACAACGGCGCCACCGCCACCTACGCCTACCTTCACAGCCTGACCGGCAAGACGATCTTCGTCGACACCAGCTTCGGCGCTTCGGCGGCGGGCGACACCTGGTCGAACTCTCCGGCCGCGACCATTAACGCCCGGATCGCGGACGGGGTCATCGCCGCCAACGTCACCACCGTGCCCTCGAACTATTCGTCGGCGGTCATGTCCCTCGAGCCGTCGCTGACCAAGGTCTGCTCGAACTAGTCGAGGAACAGCCTTCGATCGTTTTCCGGGGTGGGCGGAAACGAGACGCAGGCGCCGCGCGGCGCGGACCGGCTAAACTCA
>CAVRRT010000011.1:0-18336 GCA_963723305.1 uncultured Pseudomonadota bacterium | reverse complement strand
ACATCGTTCGCGAGTTCCGCTTTCGCCAGGGGGACCTCGACTCCGACGACACCAAGAGCGGAATCAACCTGCTCGACGCGACGAACATGATCTTCGATCACGTGTCGATCCAGTTCGCCCAGTGGAACAACATCGACGCCGTGGGCGCCTCCAACATCACGGTGATGAACGCCATCGACGCCGATCCGATCGGGCAGCAGTTCAACGCGCACACCGAGACGGGCCCCTATACCTGGTATCGCAACGTCTTCGCCAACGCCCACAACAGGAACCCGCTGGCCAAGGCCGACACGCAGTACATCAACAACGTCATCTACGACTTTCAGGCCGGCTACACCGCCGGCAACACCGGCGGCCTCTTCACGCACGATCTGGTGAACAACTACTTCATCACCGGGCCGGCGACCACCAGCGCCTCCGACGCCATCTATCAGGTCAACACCCAGGAGTTCTATTTCAGCGGCAACATGCTGGACAGCAACAAGGACGGGACTCTCAACGGCAGCAGCATGGGCGCGCCGAGCGGCACGACGGCGCTGTCGGCGCCATGGTCGCCGACCACCTCGACGATCCCGACCTTGAGCGCGGCGGCGGCCTACGCCAGCGTGGTCGCCGATGCGGGCGCCTCGCTGCACCGCGACGAGGTCGATTCGCTGGTGATCGCCGACGTCACGTCGCTGGGAAAATCGGGGAGCCTGTGGACGAGCCAGACCAAGACCGGCCTTGGCAACAGCGGCTATGGCACGCTCGCGGGCGGCACGGCGCCGACCGACACCGACGGCGACGGGATGCCGGACGCCTGGGAGACGAAGTACGGTCTCAATCCCAACGATGCCTCCGACGGAACCGGCGACTTCGACCACACCGGCTACACCAACGTGGAGAAGTACATCAACGGTCTGATTGACGGCTCCTACCCGTAACGTGGGCTGACCGGGCCGGCGACCGGCGCGACGGGTTCATTCGCCCGCGGGCGCGAACGAGAACGGATAGGAGACCATCGCCAGACCGCCGCGGTCCGGCTGCGGGAACTCCCAGCGCTTGACCGCGTTCACGACGCAACTGTCGACCGCCGCCACGCCCAGCGAGGAGCTCTGCACGACCGACGTCAGCACGCGGCCGGTCGGCGCGATGGCGAACCGCACGACCACGCGGCCGGCGAGCGATGGACGCGTGCGCAACGCCTGCTCGTAGCAGTACTTCACTTCGTTCAAGTGACCCCGGACGGTGCGCCGGATGATCTCTTTGTCGAGCGAGCCGTTGACGTTCACGATGCCGGGAATGATCTCGGGCACGATGGCCTGGCGCCTGTGCAGCGCGCCGACGCCGCCGCCATACCCGGGACCCGAGCCGGGGCCGCGGCCGAACTTGCCGATGGTGCCGAGCGGCCCGCCGCCGCCGAGCGTCCGCTCACCCTCGCCGCCGCCGCCGTCGCCGGGTCCGACGGGGCTGAGGCCGCCTGTGCCGTACCCCGGGCCGGCGTTGCTGGCGACGAGGTTGCCGAGGACGTTCTCCGCGGCGGAACCCATGGCCGGACCGTCGTCGAGGACGGAAGCGAGCGCGCTCGCGCGCGACCCGTCGAGGAGCGCCAGGACGCTGTTCTTCACGATCTGCGCCCGCACCAGGCGCAGGTCCCGCGGATGCGCCGTCCCTTTGATCGTCACGTGCCCGCTGTCGTGCGAGGCGTGGTCGCCGGCCTGGCCCGACGGCCGCGGCGGGGCGGGCGAGCCACCGCCGCCGGCGCTCTGGTGCAGATCGCGCGCGCGATCGATCTCGGGCGCAGTGACCTCCAGCGGCACGACGATCGTGGAGACCGTCCGGTGCGAGGCCTCGATCGTATCGAGCGAGAGCGCGCGCGGATCGGAGGGAATGAGGTGCGCCACGAGCATCAGGAGGGCGATCACCAGCGCCACGCCGAAGAGGTACTTGGCCCCCTCACGCCAGCGCGCCGGCAACCAAGGGCGGGGGAGTGCGGCGACCGGCTCGGCCGGGTGGAGGTCGAACGTCACCTCGCCGCACGGGATGCGCAGCAGGCTGCCGGGAGGGAGCGCCAGCGCCGCCTCGGTGCGACCGAGGTCGGGTCCGAGCGGCAGCACCTGCAGCTCCGTGTGCAGCCGCGGATGCATCGCGGTCGTGAGATTGAGGACGAACCCCCCGGGCGCCGGTTCGAGCAGGAGGTGGCGGCGCGGCTCAATCGGATTCTGTCCCCTCGGGGAGCCAGGCGGGGTTGACCGGCGCGTCGGCGCCGCGCGCGTTGCCGATGGCGAACGGGCGCGCCTCGTCGGCCCGCAGCAGCCGACTGGTGATGGTGATGTCGCGAAAGCGCGCCTCGATGAGAAGCGCGGGCGTGGCCAGACGCAGAGGCGCCGAGGCCAACGACCCCCTCGGCGCAGGGTCGAGGTCCGACGACGCGTCGGCGATCGCGAACGGGACGGCTGGGTGTGGCGGGTGTGGCTGAAGCGGGCGGCGAAGATCGAATGGCTGCATGGCGGCCTCCTGGATCGAAGGACACGCCGTCCACGCCGCGGTTCCGGGGGAACTTTTCGCGCCATCCGGTGTCGCGGCGGCGCGCGCGACCAAGCGGCGGCGCGCGCGACCAGGCGGCGCCGCGCGCGGCTACTGGAAGTCCTGGACGGCGGTGACCTGACCGTTCACCGTCGCGATCCCGCAGGCGACCATCGAGTAGGTGGTGTTGGTCATGTTGATGAAGTGGCCGTACATCTGAAAGCAGCTGCCGGTGCAGGGGTTGGTCGGGGGCGGCCCTTCGTCGAACATCTGTTGCAGGCAGCCGCTCACCACCTCGGTCTCCGAGCCCCAGCCGGGGCACTCGTCCTGCGCGTATCCCTCGGGCGTGCAGAGATCGGCGATGAAGCCGGCGTGCGCGCCGTTGGCCGGGTCGTAGGCGGCGTCTTGGTCGGCGCAGGCCTCGCCGGCGTTCCAGCGCGCCAGCGGGGGCAAGCAGACGCAGGCGCGAAACTGGTTCACGCGGGCGACGCAGTCGGCCTGGTAGTCACCGGTGTCGGGCGCGGTCGGCATGCAGGCGTAATCCGGCGTGCATCCGCCCGAGGAGCCGCCGCTTCCGGGGGAACCGCCGGTGCCGGTCGCCGCCCCGGGCCCGTTTGCGTTGCTACAGGCCAATCCGGTGACGGCCGCGGCGACGAGCGCACCAACCAACGACCGCCACCTCACACCCCAAGGATACACGATCGAAGCGGCGGCACCTGGCCGGCGGCCGCTACGACGGGTTGTCGGACGAGTCGCAGACGTAGAACTGGTTGTAGGTCGAATCGGCGCCCGAGACGTTCGCCTTGTACGCGCAGGTCGGCCGGCAGCAGTCCTGCATCGTGGTCGTCGTGTATCCCGAGGAGAAGCCCTTGCCCGAGGCAGAGGCCGAATCGACGGCCGTCGGATCGGCGGCCGGCAGGCCCTGGCTGTTGAGCTTGCAGCCGGTCACGCGCGTGAGGTTCGCCGGGCACTCGATGCGCTTGGCCATGACGTTCCAGTTCATGTGGTAGAAATTTTGGGCCTGGTTCGTCTCCTCGCACGAGACCTGGCTCTCGCTCTGGATGGTGGCCGACTTGGTGGAGGTGATCATGTCGCAATCGCTGGCGATGGCCGACTGGCAGGACGTGGTGGCGATCGACGTTCCCGAGTAGGCGTTCATGCTCCCCGCGCACTGGCTGACATTCTCGGCGCGGATCCCGCCGTTGTTGGGCTGACCGATCGTCGGGTAGCTGGTGTACATCGCGGTGCACCCCGCGGTGTTGGACCCCTCGCCTCCGGAGGCCATGTAGATGTCGAAGTCGACGCCCGAGCCGTCGACGCCCGTGTTGAACGACTGGACGATCATTGGTTTTGGGGTCGTGATGTTGGTGACGGGATCCCGCGGCGTGGTGAACACGAGCTGATAACACTGGCAGCAGCTGTTGCTGCCCGATTCGCCGCTGTCGAGCCCGCTGCTGTTCTTGTCGTGTCCGGCGACCGCGTAGACGAAGGCGGGATCGGCTCCCGTTCCCGCGAAGTCGTCCGTCTCGGCGACCTTGAACTCCGGGCTGTAGACCATCGACCGCGTGCACATGAACGCAGGTCCGCCCTGGCAACCGCTGGCGACGGTCCCGCCCGCGGTGGGTCCGTTGATCTTGTAGCTCGGACAGGCGGGGCACGAGCCACCACAGTCGACGCCCGTCTCGCTGCCGTTCTGAATGTCGTCGACGCACGAAGAGGTGCCCGAACCGCCGGTCCCGCTGGAACCGCCCGTCGCTGCACCCGCGGCGCCGCCGGTCCCGGCACCGGCCGTCCCGCCGGTTCCGTGCCCCGCCGTGCCACCGGAGCCGCCGGTCGCGCCACCGGTTCCTGTCCCGCCGGTTCCGGAGCCGCCGCTGCCGCCCTTGGCGCCGCCGGTACCGGCGCCGCCGGTTCCGCTCCCACCAGTTCCGGAGCCGCCCGTTGGGGAGCCGCCCGTTCCGGAGCCGCCGGTTCCTGTTCCGCCGGTTCCTGTTCCGCCGGTTCCGCCGCCAGTCTGTCCACCGGTGGCACTGCTTCCGCCGGTCCCGAGATCGATGTTGCTAGAGCCGGCGCAACCACCAGTCGCGCTCGCGGCGAACAGAGCCGTCGCGAAGATGCCAACTAAGCGAATCCGATTTTCCATGAACTACACCTCAAAAGTTACTGTGCGAGGGGGGAGCGAGCGGCAGTCTAGGCATATTCCGTCGAGGGCGCCAAGTTGGATCATCCAGATCGGCGCCCGACGCGCGACGACGACAACGCGCCGCTTTAGGGCTGGTTAGGGCAGGTCATCGTCGACGTCGGAGTGGCGCAGGTCCAGTGCGTGCGGGGTCCGTCGGTCGCGCCATGCAACGGTTCCTCACAGCAAAGCTCGGTGGAGGCACAGGGGGGATCGCACTCGCTTCCGTCGGCGCCGCTGCCGCCGCCCTGTCCACCGGAGCCGGTCTTGTTCCCACCCGTGCCGCCGCCGGTGCCGGTCGCGTTGCCACCGGTGCCGCCCGCGTGGCCCGCTCCTCCGCCGCCAGCGCCAGACTTGCCGCCGCCCGAACCGCCGGATCCGCCGCCGGCCGCGCCTCCTCCTCCAGTCGCATTTCCCCCCGCGCCGCTTCCATCTTCGCCGCCGGTGGCGTGTCCACCCGTCCCGGATTCGTCTCCGCCGGTGGCGTGCCCGCCCGCGCCAGTCCCGTTCCCGCCGGTCGCGCTGCCGCCCGCGCCGTTTCCGCCACCGCTCGCGCTGGCGCCACCAGTTCCCGATTGACCTGCCGCCGCGCCTCCACCGCCGCCGCCCTTCGAGCCGCCACCACCGTCGGTGGCCGTGGAGGTTACCGAGCCGCACGCCACGAACGCGCCAGCGGCCCACAATATGACGAGCACGCCCGCGAGGCGCGCAAGACGGCAACACCGGATCATTCAAAGAGCGTACATCAGAAGGCGGATTTTCGGAGCAAGGTCGGCCGCTGCCAGGGGCCACATGTAGGCGTCACATTTCCGACGGGAACGGGCCTTCGACCAATGAGCCGTTTTCGCGCGGCCGGAAGACCCTTGGGAGAGGTCCAATGCTCCTACGTGCCAGACTGCTTCTCGCTGTTTTCGTCGGCGCGCTCGGCGCCGGATCCTTCGCCTGCGGCACGAACCAGGGACCGACGACGACCACCGGCAGCGGCGGGAGCGGTGACACCGCTGGATCCTCCGGCGGCAGGGGCGGCGCGGGAACGGCCGGCGCCGCAGCGGCGGGTGGGAGCGCCGGCGTGGCGACGGGTGGGAGCGGAACGGGAGGGGGTGCGGCAGGCAACGGTGGCCTGGCCGGACGCGCGGGCGGCGGCGGGCAGGGTGGAGCGTCGGGCGCGGGGGCGGTCGGCAATCCGTGCGCGACGATCGACGCGACCCTCCCCGCGGAGCCGACGATCCCCGCGGCCTGCACCACGCTCACGGCCAGCTTCGCCAGCGTGGCCGGGACGCCACCGGGCGAGTCGACGCTCGACACCTCGCGGATCCAGACGGCGCTCGGCGGCTGCGCCGCGGGGCAGGCGGTGCGGCTCACGACCAGCGGATCGCTGAACGGCTTCATCACCGGCCCGCTCAACCTCCCGACGGGCGTGTCGCTGTGGGTCGACAGTGGCGTCACGTTGTTCGGGACGCGCGATCCCAACGTCTACGGTCAGTCGACCGCGCTCATCACGGTGCAGGGGACCAACTCCGGCATCGTGGGGACGGGGACGATCGACGGGCAGGGGGGCGAGCCGCAGATCGGCAGCACGATGTCACCGTGGGACGTCAACGGCGGCGGCGGCGACAGCCCGGCGCTCATTCAGGTCCTGGGCGCCAAGAACTTCACGCTCTACGAGATCACGCTGCACAACGCGCCCAAGTTCCACGTCAAGCTCGACGCCGCCGGCTTCGTCGTCTGGGGGATCACCATCAAGACGCCGTCGACGACCACCAACAGCGTCGGCACCAAGCTGACCCCCTCGAGCGCGCACAACACCGACGGCGTCGATCCGGGCGAGAGCGCCAGCAACGGCTTCATCGTCTACAACCAGATCAGCGACGGCGACGACCACATCGCCATCAAGGGGGGGACCAGTGTCAAGAACCTCACCATCGCGCACAACCACTTCGAGGCCGGGCACGGGATGTCGATCGGCAGCGAGACCAACGGCGGCGTCTCCAACGTCACCGTCTGCGACCTGTCGATCGACGGCACCAACACCGGCCTTTCGGGCGGGAGCGCCAACGGCATCCGCATCAAGTCGGATCCCAGCCGCGGGGGCCTGGTCCAGAATATCTTCTACGGCGACGTCTGCGTCCGCGCGCTGACCAACCCGATCATCCTGACGCCGATGTACTCCGCCGCGACGGGGACCGAGATCCCGTACTACACGGGGATCACCATCCAGAACTTCCGTTCGATGAGCACCTCGACCACGCCGAAGCTGACGCTGCTCGGGTACGACGCTGCGCACATGCTGGGGCTGACGCTCGACAACGTGGTGGTCGACGACATCGTCGCCGCGAACATCACGGCCAGCTACGCCGACATCACGCTCGGGCCCGGCAGCGTGAACTTCACCCCCTCGGGCACGAGCGTCACGGTCAACAACAAGACGGCTGGCGCGTCGACGGCCAACGACTGCACCGGCAAGTGGGTGACTTTCTAGCGCGGACGCCGCCCCAGCTTCGCCAGATTGGCGCGGCCCCGGCGCGGCCCCAACGATTGCCGCGGTGCTGTGTCATGATATCCGTCAGTTGAACGCCACCTGGTCCTGGTATCGCTGTTGCTGCTCTTCCCACCCGGTGGCCCCGCAATGACCAGAAATCTCCCGGCGTCGAGCACGCTGGCGCTCGCCCTCTGGTTCGGTTCAGTGGCGGCGGCGGCGCCGGCCGTCGCGCGCCCGGCCAATCGCGTACCGGCTGAGGCCGGCACCTCGTGCCTCAGGCTTCCGGCCGGGAAGCGCGTCGTGAAGCTGAACCTCAAACCGGACACCGACATCGCGGACCTGGTGGCCTGGATCTCGTCGATCACCTGCAAGCAGTTCGTCCTCGGCGACATACCGGCGGCTCACGCCAAGGTGACGATCGTCGCGCCGAGCCTGATCACCTCCGGCGAGGCCTACCGCCTCTTCCTGGAGGCGCTCGATTCCGTCGGGCTCATGGTCTACCCGTCGGGCTCGTTCATGCGCATCATCGAGAACGCCAAGGCGAAGAGCTCGCCGGTCCCGGTGGTCGGCCTCGGCGGCTGAGCCGCGTCGGCGGCAACAGTCGTCCAGCGGGCGGCGGCGACGGAGCTCAGCGGGACAGGATGTTGTAGAAGACCACGAACATCGTGACGAGCCCACTGGCCGCCACGATGGCGGCTCCGAGCTCCAGCCGGCGGCTTCGTCTCGCGCGGTTCCAGGCCATCGTTTCTGCTTCGGACACTTGCATTCCCCCGCCTTCTTGTCTCGGCAGGTCAGCCGCCGATCTTGAGGTGGGCCGGAACCCCGAAGGCTTCCGAAGCAGGCTCCCCAAACAGGCTTCCCGAGCAGGCTCCCGAAGAACGCTTCCGAAAATGAAAAAGCCCCGAGAGTTACCTCTCGGGGCTTCTAGTCCGCGATCCGGGTGACCCGGACCAGCGGAATGAACTACTCGGCCTTCTTGTCGTCGGCCTTCTTGTCCTCCGCCGCCTTCTTGGACTTCTTGGACTTCTTCTCCTTCTTGGCCGGAGCGTCGGCGGCGGGAGCATCCTCCGCGTGGGCGATGGTCCAGCTGGTCGGGAGAAGAACGGCGAGGGCGAGGAAGACAACGCGAGTGAGCTTCATGAGTTTCTCCTTGATCGTGTTAGGACGCGAATCGTCCGAGTGGACAACCTGCTAGCAGAGGCCGTGCCAGCCGCGTTATCAACTTCTCCGGCCCGGAAGCTGTGGACATTGTCGGCCAACTTCGGCGGGAGCGGCCAGTCTGTGTGGCGATCTGGTCTGCTCTCAGTGAGGTTGTGTAGAACTTCACCCCACGCCCGGGGACGCCGCCGGCTCGGCCGCGAGAAAGGCGTTCGTTGCCGGATCGGCGCGCAGCAGGTTGACGTAAAGCCAGACGAACGCGATGAAGAGCAGCACCGTCGAGTCTTGAAAGTGGCGGTCGAGATCGGGATCGAGCGAGGCCCAGTAGCCGCCAATGCAGAGCGCGAGGAGAGGCGCGGCGACCCGCTGGAACGGGATCAGCAGCGGGATCGTCTTCGCCGGCGCCTGCGACGCGTTGGGCCCAGCCGTCGTCGTGAGGCCGTCCGCCCCGGCGTCGGCGAGCAGCGCCAGCAGGAAGATGAAGTGGCTGTAGTAGTTCGAGGGGTTCGAAATCACCAGCACGAGCGGCATCGCCAGCACCATCGCCTGGTAGAGCGGCCGGCGGCGTGCCAGCAGGGCCACGCAGGCGATGCAGAGGATCTCGGCGGCGACGAAGATGACCATGCGCGCCCGCAGGACGGCGCCCGACATGTTGTCCGCGCCGGCGATGAGGGCCCGCAGGCTGATCTCGTTCACGCCGACGTCGCGGTTGAGCAGCGTGACCTTCTGGAGCCAGCTGCCCCAGGCGCCGACCCCGTAAAGCGCGCTGGTGAGCAGAACCATGACCACCACCGTGACGCCCGCGCTGACGAGCACGCGCAAGGTCTCGCGCTGCCCGGCCAACCAGGGGCGGAGCGCCGGTAGCTGGCGGTCGCGGAACCACCCCTCGCCGAACGACCAGAGCGCGGGGAGCGTCACGCCCAGCAAGGCGACCACCGGGAAGGCGCGGATGAGCGCGGCGAGCGCCAGGAAGACCCCGGCCAGCGTCCAGCGCTCGCGTTTGAGTGCCGCGGCGCCGAGCCCGAGGAATGCCAGCCAGTCGTGCCGGAGCGTCGCTCCGCTCCAGTTGGTGCCGAACATGTAGAGATCGTTGGCGCCGAAGACGGTCATCGCCAGCAACATCGGCCAGAGCCCGAAGGCCCGCCAGAGCGCGACCGCCATCAGCAGGAGCAGGATGCCGTCGACCAGGCCGGTGGCCACCAGCAGCCCCTCCGAGGCAGGGGCGTGCGCCATCAGCAGACGGGCGAAGAAGACCCACACCGGGGTGGCGTTCGCGCCGTGATCGGTGAGGGTGGAAAGGTATTCCGGTCCCATCACATCCTGGAAGAAGTTCATGTCTTTCTTGAACTCTGCCCAGCGCTCGTCGGAGAATCGTCCGCGCACGCCGCGGATCTCGTCCTCGATGTCGCGGACGCGCCGGACGCGGTGATCGCCGAGGCCACGCAGCTCCTGCATCCCGAGGGAGTCGAGCGAGCCACCCCGGCGATCCTCGGCGTAGGCCAGCACGCTGGCCATGTAGACGCCGTCATAGCCGAGCTCCTTGTAGTACTTGGCGAACGGCTGGTAGACGCGCAGGTCGTTGGTGTGCACGAACTCGGGCCGGTTCTCCTGGTGATTCCAGAACTGCGGCCGGCCGAGGTTGTAGAACGCCGAGAAGGCCATGACGGCGCTGACGGCGAGCGCGGCGGAGACGGCCCAGCGGTGCGCCGGCCAGCGCTTGCCGGGGATGGCGGCCCGCGCCGCCGCCGCCAGGGCGACGGCAGCGGCAGCGGCACGGACGAAGGCGACCTCGCGGTTGACGAGCGGCCACCCGGTCGAGAGCGCGTCGATCGCCACGCCGATCGCCACGAGCGGCAGCAGCGCGGCCAGGAGGACGACCGAGCGGCGGGACCTGGCCTGAGTGACCGCCAGGAAGAGAGCGAAGGCGGCAATCAGATAGAGCAGCGACGTGCGGACCCAGGCCGCCTGGTTCTCGCCGGCCAGCCGTCGCAGCAGCGGCGGCATCACGGCAGGAGGCCGCTCGAAGAGCTGCACCTCCGCGACCGAGTAGGCGGCGTCGCCGCCGCGGACGGTGAGGCGCACCCACCGACCGTGCGCCGCGAGATGGTCGGTCCAGCGCTCACGCAGCCCGGGCTCGGGGCGCGGCTCGGCGGTCCAGAGCGGAGTGAAATTGGTATGGTCCTCGGAGATCGAGAGGTCGTACTCATCATTGTTGTCACCCTGCAGGTAAGCGGCGGCGATCGGGACGCTGCGCCCCAGATCGAACTCGGCGTACGCGCGCTCTGACGCGAACAGCGCCGACACGGTGCTGTTCCACTCGTCTCCTTCGAAGGCGCCGGCGCCGTCGGTGAGGGCGCGGGTGTTGGAGACGCCGGAGGAGGACGAGGGGCGGAGCCCGGCCAGGAGGTTGTCGTCGGCGCGGGCCGGGCGGGCGACGAGCGCCCCGAACGCGGCCGTCAGGCAAAGGAGCAACGGTGCGACTCGGCGCGCCCAACGGTGGGGACGCGCGGGTGGGATGGTGTAGGGAATGGTCGTCATCGGGGGCCGTCCTCGTGGCTCTGCCAGTTGGGGGGCTCGGCAGGCGGCCGACACTCTACCTCAGAGCGCCGTCGAGGTTGCGTCCCGAGACCTCATCAAATCGGGTCTCAAATCGCGTCCGATCTGTGCGCTGGGAAACGGTCGGCTGCGTCGGCAAAGCAAGAAAAGAATTTGCAGCGGCGCTCGAGAGCCGTGCTAATTTTTCTGCTGACTCCTTCGTCTCCGTCCTCGTCGTCGCCGCCGGCAATTGTGGCCGGGACGTCCTTCGGTGACCGGAAAATGTTTGAGGGTTCTGAGACGGCAGCTCCGTCGGTCATCGAAGCAGCGAGGAAGAAATGGGAACGAGACTCTACGTTGGCAACCTGTCGTACAGCATCACCGAGCTCGACCTGCGCGAGTTGTTCGCCGGTCTGGGCACCGTCACCGACGCCAAGATCATCACCGATCGTGAGACTGGGCGTCCGCGCGGTTTCGGCTTCATCGAGATGTCGAATGAGGAGGAGGCGCGCAAGGCCATTGAAGAGCTCAACGGCCGTGACGTGCAGGGTCGCCAGGTCGCCGTGAAGGAAGCCGAGGACCGGCGCGGTGGTGGCGGTGGCGGCGGCGGCGGCGGTGGATACGGCGGCGGCGGCGGTGGCCGTGGCGGCGGCGGCGGCGGTGGATACGGCGGCGGCGGTGGTGGCGGCGGACGTGGCGGCGGCGGTGGCGGACGTGGCGGCGGCGGCGGTGGCGGCGGACGTCAGCGCTGGTAGCCCTCACGCGGAGGCCCGCGCCTCCAGCGCGGCCTTCCAGTTTCCGACCGGTCGAGCGGTTCCAACCGTTCCGTTCCAACCGTAATGAAGAGAAGCCCGCCCATCCGGCGGGCTTTTCTTTTTTCTCGTGCCGCATTTATAGCGGCTCATTTGGCTACTCTCGGCGTTCGGGGAGAGCCACGATCTGTCGATGCCCGAGACGCTTCGCCTCTACACCGACTTCGTCTGTCCGTTCTGTTTCATCGCCGAGCAGAGCACCGTGCCGCGCCTGTTGGCCGAGTTCGCTTTGACACTCGACTGGCACGGGTTCGAGCTGCACCCGAGCACGCCGCGGGGAGGGGTGCCGCTCGCGCAGCTCTTTCCGGGCGTGCCGCTGGCCGCGTTGCATGAGCGCACGCGTCGGTTCGCTGCGGCGTTCGGCGTCACGGGCTTCACCTCCCCCGACCGCCTCTCGAACACCCGGCGCGCGCTGGCGATCGCCGAGCTGGCGCGCAAGCGGGGACGCCTCGAGCCGTTCCGCGCCGCTGCCTTCGAGGCGCACTGGCGGCAGGGAAAGAACCTGGAGGACGACGGCGATCTCGGCGTCATCGCGGTGGCCGCCGGTCTGCCGGCGGACGAGGCGCTGCGCGCCGCGGACGATCCGGCGATCCTCGCGCGCGTCGATGAGCGACAGGACGAGGCCCGGGAGGCGGGCGTCACCGGGATCCCGACATTCATCATCGCCGGTGAGGAGATCGTCGGCTGCCAGCCCTACGAGGTCCTCGCCGATGCCGCCACCCGCGCCGGCGTCCCCCGCAAATGACGTCCAGCCAACGCGGCTCCCTCAATCGCGGGAGGCCGGGCGGCGGAGGCGCACGGCAAAGGCAAACGCCGCGACAGACTCGAACCCTCAGGGTTCCTGGCTGCCGAAGATCATTCCATTCGCGGCGACGACAAAGAGCGTGCCGCCGTTTCCCCAGACGCCGGTCAGCTTTCCAACCGCGGCCGGCGCGCTCCAGACTGTGGACCAGAACGCGCCGCCGAAGTGCAGCACCTCGCCCGACGCGGCGTCGCCGCCTACGGCCCAGACGTCGTCGGCGCCGCTTCCCCAGAGCGCAGTCAGCCCTGCCTCGCTGCCGCCGCTCGCGACCGGGGTCCATCCGCCGCCGTTCCAGTGAAGAAATTGCGGCTGGCGCGCGACCGCCACCCAGACGTCGTCGACGCCGCTCCCCCAGATCGCTCCCAGATCGTCGGTGGTGCCGCTCGGCGCCGTCGTCCAGGTGGTCCCGTCCCAGTGCAGGAGCGTCCCGCCGACACCGCTCGCCCAGACGTCGTCGGCGGCGCTCCCCCAGACGCCGGTCAGCAGCGCGGTGGTCGGCGTCGTGACCGGCGACCAGACCGTGCCGTCCCAGTGCGCGATGGTGTCGGCGACGGGGCCGGTGATGACGCTGATGAGCCCGACCGCCCAGACGTCGGTCGGCGTGTGGCACCAGATGGCGTTCATCGACGACGGGCCGAGGCTGGGGGCGGCGTTGCTGACCGGCGCGTAGATGTTTTCGATCCCGTCGATCGTCCAGAGGGTGCCGTCCCAATGGGCGATGAAGCCGGTCCCGTCGCCGGCGCTGAGCGTCGTCCCGACCGCCCAGACGTCGTCGGCCGAGAATCCGCAGAGCCCGCTGGCGGCGAGCGAGCTCCCGCCGGCGTCGTGCGCCCAGCCGTCGTCGACGGAGCGTAACGGTCCGCTGGTCCAGACGTCGCCCGCCGTGTCGCCCCAGACGGCGGCGAGCGGTCCGGTCGTTCCGTCGGTGAGCGGCGTCCAGGAGCTGCCGTCCCAGCGCAGGACCGTTCCGGCGGGACCGACCGCCCAGGCATCGTCGGCGTCGCTCCCGGAGATCGCCACCAACGTGTTGGTGGTCCCGCTCGGGACGTCGCTCCAGCCGGTGCCGTTCCAGTGGATCGTCCCGCCGTCCTTGGTCGTGGCCCAGACATCGCCAGCGCCGCTCCCCCACAGCGCCGTCACCGTGCCGACCATCGGCGTCGCGGTGAACGTGCCGCCGTCGCCGTGAATGATCTGCTGGCCGGCGCCGAACCAGACCTCGTTCGCGCCGCTGCTCCAGACGGATGTCAGGGCGAACCCGCTGCCGGGGACCGCGGCCGGTGTCCAGGCGGTCCCGTCCCAGTGGATCGCCGCGGGGGAGGTCGTGCCCGCCGTCGCGTCGACCGCGCCGCCGACAGCCCAGACGTCGTTGGGGCCGCTCCCTGCGATAGCGACGAGGTCGAGCCCGGACCCGCTGGCACCGCAACAGGCGATCCCGGACCATGCGGCTCCGTCCCAGTGCAACGTGGTCGCTGCCCCACCAGTGGCCCCGACGGCCCAGACGTCGTTGGGGCCGCTCCCCCAGATGGCGGCGAGGTTCGCGCCGGTCGCGGCGGGGACCGCGATCGGCGACCAGGCGGCGCCGTCGAAGTGGACGATCGTCGCCGCTGCGCCCGTCGCCGCTGCTCCGACGGCCCAGACGTCGTTGGGGCCGCTCCCCCAGAGGCCGGTGAGCGGGTTCGCGCCGGCGGGGAAGGTCGTCCAACTCTGGCCGTTGAAGTGGCGTGCGGTGACCTCCTGGAAGTCGCTCTCGACGATCCAGACGTCGTCCGGCGCGCCCGACCAGACGCCGGCGAAGGGCGGATCGGTCAGGCAGAAAACGCCCCTGGCGATGGCGCCGCAGGCCGAGAGCCCGGCGCCCGCTGCGCGCGCGGCGTCGCCGGAGCGGGCGTCGGCACCGGCGTCGGCAGGGATGATGTCAACGGCGGGGACGCCCGTGCCGTCGCAGGCGGCGACGAGCAGCAGCGCAGCCAGGGCCACCGATCGCATCGCGGCGGCTATCCTACGCCCCTACGCCGCCGCCGCGGACGGACCTTGCTTTCCCTCGGGCGGGGGCGGATTCTTCGGACCGGTTTCGAATTGGAGGCGGCGATGCCCGTGCCCCAGCTGAGCGGAGTGAAGACCGTTTCGGGCTCGACCCTGGCGCGGAATGACGTCGGGGCGGCGCTGGCCCGCCGGGGCAGGCACGCGCGCCGATGATGGGCGCGTGGACGGAGACGGCTCTGCGGATGACCGTGGCCGTCGTGGCCTCGGGTGTCATCGGGTGGGATCGCCAGCGGGGTGGGCAGCCGGCCGGCCTGCGGACCCATATGCTGGTCGGCCTGGGCGCGGCGCTGGTGGTCTCCATTCCGCTCGGCGGCGGCGGCGGAATGGCCGACGCCAGCCGCGCCGTTCAGGGCGTGGCGACCGGGATCGGTTTCATCTGTGCGGGCGACATCCTCCACCAGCAGGCGCAGGGCACCGAACGGGTGAAGGGGCTGACTTCCGCCGCCGCCCTCTGGGTCACCGCCGCGATCGGAATGGTGGCCGCCGTCGGTGCCTGGCGCCACCTCGTCATCGGCACGGTCGGAACACTGCTGATTCTGATCGTGATGCGGCCGGTGGAGCGGTTCCTGCTCAGGAACCACCCGGCGCCGGACGTGCCCGAGGCGGGCCGGCGAAGCACCGATCCCCCGGCGCCGTGAGGTAAGCTCCGCCGCGATGGCGCGCGTATCGCCCAAGCGTTGCTTCTGGGCCGGCAATGATCCGCAGATGATCGCCTACCACGACGAGGAGTGGGGCGTTCCGCTTCACGACGATCGCCGGTGGTACGAAAAGCTGCTGCTCGACGGCGCTCAGGCCGGCCTCTCCTGGTCGACGATCTTGAAGAAGCGCGAGGGGTATCGCAAAGCCTTCGCCGGGTTCGATCCCGCCAAGATCGCGCGCTTCACGGAGCGGGACGTGACGCGCCTCATGGGCGACGCAGGGATCGTTCGCAACCGTCTCAAGATCCGGTCGGCGATCGGCAACGCGCGCGCGTTCCTGGCGCTGCAGGACGAGCAGGGCTCCTTCGACGCCTGGATCTGGCGGTTCGTGGGCGGCAAGCCGATTCGGGGGAACGTCCGGGGGCGCGGCGACATCCTGGCGCACACGCCGCTGTCGGACGCGCTCTCACGCGAGCTCCGCGGCCGCGGGTTCAACTTCGTCGGCACGACGATCCTCTACGCCTTCATGCAGGCGGGCGGCCTGGTGAACGATCACATGGTCGGGTGCTTCCGGCGGTCGCAGGTCGCGGCGCTGGCGCGCCGCTGAGAGAAGGCCCCGTCCGGGGCCGCCGCCTTTACGGCATCAACTTCTGCGAGGCGCAGACGCCGTCGGTGCAGACGCCCGCCTGGCAGTTCGGCGACGGGGCCGCGCAGACACTGGTCGGGGCGGGCGGGCAGGCTCCGGCGAACAGCTGGATCATGTCGAAGTCGGCCGTGCCGGTGCCGAAGTTCTCGTCCTTGAGGATGATGTAGCTGGCCACCGCGTCCATCGAGAAGGGCTTCGCATACCAGGCCCAGTTGCCGTCGGAGGTGACCGTCGTGACCGTGTCGCTGTTCGGGTAGCCGGTGGTGTATCCCCCGAGGCCGATCAGCCAGTGCTCCTCCCCGGTGCAATCACCGGCCGGGTCGGAGAGCTCCATTCCGATGAAAGGAGTCGAGCCCGTGGAGCCACGGATCCAGGCGCTCACACAGTAGGTCGCGCCCCCGTTCACCGCGATGCCGGCCTTGGTGGCGACGCGGCCGCCGGTGGCCTGGATCGATTCGCGCTGGAAGGGGTCGCAGGCCGAGCCGTCGCTGACCAGCGTGATCGGGTTGCCGTCGCTCGTCACCCAGGCGCCGGTGCCCGACTCCCAGTTCTCGGTGAAGACGGTCGCTTCGCAAGAGGAGGCGCAGGCCTTGCCGCAAGCGCCGCAGTTGTTCACGTCGCCGCTGAGGCTGTCCTCGCAGCCGTTGGAGGCGTTGCCGTCGCAGTTGCCGAAGCCGCTGGTGCAGCTCGGCGACCCGCAGACCCCGCCGCTGCAGATCCCGGCGGCGTTGGCCAGCCCGCAGGAGCTGCCGTCGGGCGCGGCGGTGGTCTGGCAGCCGTTGACCGGATCGCAGACGCCGACCGAGCAGGGCTCGGTGCTGCCACAGGACGGGGCGGCGCCGGCGGTGCAGACGCCCGCCTGGCAGGTCTCCACGCCGTTGCAGGCGTTGCCGTCCGAGCAGGAGGTTCCGTCGGGCAGCGCGGTCATGCCGCAGGCGCCGGTCGTCGGATCGCACATGCTCGCCGCGTGGCAGGCGTCGGCCGGCGCGCAGCTGGCGCCGTTGCCCGGGCAGGAGCAGACGTCCGGCTGCTGCAGCGTCACCTGCCCGTGGCAGTCGAACTCCTGCGGATCGCAGGCGCTGGTGTGGTAGTCGCAATGGGGTGGCGTGGGGCCAGAGGGCTTGGGGTCGACGGTGACGGGGACCGGCGGGTTGTAGATGGTGGGGCAGTTGTCCTTCCAGTCGGGGACCCCGTCCCCGTCCTGATCGGCCGCCAGGCGCTCGATGCGAAAGATGACCGGCAGGATCTCCCCCTTCACGACCGGCGTGAACCGCTTGACGTCGACGGTGTGGAGATCGGAGACCTTCTGCACGACGGCGAGATCCGCGGCGCCGAGCTCCTTGTCGTCCACCAGGACGCGCACGCGGTAGTGACTGGCAGGGTCGAGCGCGCCGGTGTTGTAGCGGGCGATGTAGAACTCGCGCCAGGGTTGGAGGCGGACGCCGTGCGCGTCACCGGTCAACGTCGCGACGTTGGCGATCGTCGAGCCGCTCGGCAGATCGATCTGGTCGATGCGAACGGTCGGCGAGAGATCGGGGGCGAACATCCCGCCGAAGTGCGGCGGCACGGACCACGAGATTGGCGGCAGGAAATAGAAGCCCAGCGTCGTGCCGCTCATCTGCGAGCGGTTGACGACCAGCGGTTCGGAGGCCGTGTCGGTCGAGCTCGACGTGTTCACGCAGCCCGTCGAGAGCGCCACCCCGACCACACCAGCGAGCAGGGAACGAGAAGAGAGAGTCTTCATGGGGCCTTCTCCTTGCGAGTTCCGAGGCTTCAATGACGTTTGGCATGATACGTCCGAAGCACAGCAATTGGAATGAAAACGTAATAGAAATTACGTCTTACTAAGGCGCACAAGTTCCGACATGCACGGCTCAACAACGACAGAACGGTCGTATGGCTTGAGCGTTGTCTCTCAAGCTGCGGAGAAGATTCGAGATCTCCGGAGTCTCTGGCTGCGTCAGCCGTCGAGCTTCGCCAGCAGCTCCGGGATCGGGACGCCCGCAAGGTGACGTGCAGCGTTGCGGGCGGTGGAGAACGTTCGCGTCCGCATGCGGTCGATGTAGAGCGTCCCGGCGAGGTGGTCGATCTCGTGCTGGAGGATCCGCGCGTACCAGCCGCGCGCCTCGATGGTGATCGGCGTGCCGTGATGGTCGAGCGCCTCCACCTTGACGATGTGCGCGCGCGGCACCACGGCCTGGAACCCTTCCACGCTGAGACACCCCTCGAAGAAATCGACCAGCTCGGTGCCGAGCGTGAGGCGCGGGTTGGCGATGACGTGAAAGGGGACGGGCGCGCGCTCGGTCGCCTCCACCTCGGCGACATCCTCGATCACCGCCAGCTGCAACGGCAGCCCGATCTGTGGCGCCGCCAGGCCCACGCCGGGCGCGTCGCGCATGGTCTCGCGCATCAGCTCGATGAGCTGTTGCATCTCGGCGCTGACGATCTCGCTCGCGGTGAGTGGGCGGGCCTTCTCACGCAGAACAGGCGCGCCGGCCTGGACGATCTTGAGCTGCATCGGCCCAGTTTAGCCGCAATG
>CAVRRT010000010.1:0-26295 GCA_963723305.1 uncultured Pseudomonadota bacterium | reverse complement strand
GCTCGGCTACATCGCCAACCACTGGCGGATGCCCTGGCTGCGGCCGCTGCAGGAATACCGCACCGCCCGCTGGCCGCTCGACGGTCCCTTCTTCTTCGTCGCCGCGGGCGTGCTGCTCGCCGCCGCGCTTCCCGGCCGGCAGCTCCGGCGGGCGCTCCCGGCGCTGGCGCTGGGGTTCCTCGGCACGCGCCGGATCCGCTTCGTCGCCGAATTCGCCATCCTGGGCGGTCCGATCATCGCTGGCCTGCTGACCACTCTGGCGCGCCGGGCGGCAGCCCTGGCATGGCTGGCGCTGGATCCGCTTTATGCAACCATCGCCGTCACGGCCGCGCTGGCTGGCCTGACACTGGTGCCGCGTCTCGCCGCCGCCCATCACGGCGAGCGCCTCCTCGACCTGGGCCTCGAGCCGCGTCTCTTCCCCGCGGAAGCGATTGGTTTCGTCGACGACAACGGCCTCGCCGATCGGATGTACAACGACATGGAGGTGGGGTCGTACCTGACCTGGCACTGGGGTGAACGGCACCGGGTCTTTCAGGATCCACGCATCAACAGCTACCCGCCGGCGTTCCACGCCACGCTTCGCCGCGACGATCTCGCGCGCCACGAATGGGAGGCGTTCTTGTCCGGCTTCGGCGTCACCACGGCGCTCATCACCGACCCCGACGTCAACCCGCGCGCCGCGCTGTTCGATCCGGCGCGCTGGGCGCTCGTCTACCGCGACCCCGACGCGCTGGTGTTCGTTGCCCGCCGGCCGGCGTTCGCCACGCTGAGCGCGCGGCGCGATATCCCGCTGACGTTCAGCTTCACCCGCCAGGACGGCGTGACGCCGCAACCGTTGGCCGCCCGCCCGGCGCTCTCACCCGTGAGCGCCGCGACGGGAGAAACGCCGCGGCTACGTCCTCCTCGAGCGCGGCCAGGAGAGCGAGGCCCGCGACGCCTACGCCGCCGCCGTCCGGACGCCCGGTTGCCTCGACGCCGCCGAGCGCGAGGCGACGGAGAGCGCGCGCGGGGATTTGGCGCTCAAGAACGGCGATCCGGCGGCGGCCGTGGCGGCCTACGCCGGCCTCACCGACCCGCGCGTCCGCGCCGACCGCGGCCTGGCCCTCATGTCGCTCGGGCGGGCGCGCGAAGCCGAGGCCGATTCTGAGCGCCGCGCTGGCGGCCGACCCGAATCAGCCCGAGGCGCGCCTCGCCCAGGCCTTCGCCCTCGAGGCGCTCGGACGCAAGGCCGAGTCTGTCCCGACCCTTCGTCTGTTCTTGGCGCTCGCGCCCCACCACCCGGCCGCGTCCCGCGCCCGCGCGGAGATCGAGCGTCTCGGGCAGTAAGTTGTCGGCGCGCCTCTAACGCCGCTTAGCCGCAATGCCGTTCACATAGCGCGGAGGTGACCTCGCGGCGGGGCTGGCAAGAGGGCAGAAAAATTGCCAGCGACGCGGTGAGGATCAGGATGGGGCGATCTCGTTGGAGGTCGCCATTCAGCTACAGGAAGCGCTTGAATCTCTTGCCGGTTTCGTCGTTCCCGCGGACTTCGGGCGATTCCGGCAGCACATCGATCCGGCCTGGATTGAAGAGGCGCTCGACGCCACCGGAACGGCGAGCGTGCGACGCCGGCGGCTGCCAGCCGAGCAGGCGATCTGGCTGGTGATCGGCATGGCGCTGCTGCGGCAGGAGTCGATCGAGCGCGTGGTGATGATGCTGGGACTGGCGTTACCAGCTGCCCGAGGAGAAGCCGCGGCCAAGAGCGGCATCGCGCAAGCCCGAAAGCGCCTTGGCGAGGAGCCGCTCGCATACCTATTCACTACGACCGCCGATCGCTGGGGGAGACACAGCGCTGACCGGCATCGATGGCGCGGGCTTTCACTGCACGGGGTCGACGGGACTACGCTCAGAGTGCCCGACTCGCCCGAGAATTGGACGGCGTTCGGCGGTCAGTGCGGAACCGGAACGCGCAACGGCAGCGCCTATCCGCTGGTGCGTCTCGTGGCGGTGATGGCCCTGCGCTCTCACCTTCTCTCGGCGGTTTACTTCAGCGACTACGCCACTGGCGAAACGACACTCAGCGACGGATTCTGGACCGAGCTGCCAGATAACTCGGTGACCATCGCCGACCGCAATTTCCTAGTCGCCGACGATCTCACGCGACTCGAACGCAGCGGCGCCAATCGCCACTGGCTCACGCGCGCCAAGTCGACGACCCGCCTGCGTGTCATCAAACAACTCGGGCGACACGACACGCTCGTCGAGATCACGCTCTCCGACCAGACGCGACGGGCACATCCGGCTCTGCCGCCCGTCTGGACGGCGCGTGCGATCACCTACCAGCGAAAGGGTTTTCGGCCCTCGACGCTGCTCACGTCGCTCCTCGACGAGAAGCGATATCCGGCCGTCGAGCTCGTGGCGCTCTATCACGAGCGCTGGGAACTGGAGCTCGGCTACGACGAAATCAAGACGCACATGCTGGACCGGCAGGAGGCGATTCGCAGCCGAACCCCAGCGGGCGTTCGCCAGGAACTCTGGGGCATCGCGCTCGCCTACAACCTCGTCCGATTGGAAATGGAGCGTGCCGCTGACGAAGCCGGCGTCGAACCAAACCGGATCAGCTTCGTCAACGCGCTGGCCCTGATCCGAAACGCATGGCTCGCCTGGTCCACACTGCCCCTCGCCCCCGGCCGCATCCCCGAAGGACTGCTCTATCTGCGCCGGTGCCTCAAACTTCTCATCTTGCCGCCACGTCGCCCTGAGCGCGCCTTTCCACGTGCCGTGAAGCTCAAGATGAGTGCCTACAACCGCAAGGCGCCCACGGGCAAGGGCCGTAAGTGAACGGCATTGCGGCTAAGCGGCGTCAGAGGCGCAGCCGACGACTTACTGCCCGAGACGCTCGATCTCCGCGCGGGCGCGGGACGCGGCCGGGTGGTGGGGCGCGAGCGCCAAGAACAGACGAAAGGACGCGACAGACTCGGCCTTGCGTCCGAGCGCCTCGAGGGCGAAGGCCTGGGCGAGGCGCGCCTCGGGCTGATTCGGGTCGGCCGCCAGCGCGGCGCTCAGAATCGGCCTCGGCTTCGCGCGCCCGCCCGAGCGACATGAGGGCCAGGCCGCGGTCGGCGCGGACGCGCGGGTCGGTGAGGCCGGCGTAGGCCGCCACGGCCGCCGCCGGATCGCCGTTCTTGAGCGCCAAATCCCCGCGCGCGCTCTCCGTCGCCTCGCGCTCGGCGGCGTCGAGGCAACCGGGCGTCCGGACGGCGGCGGCGTAGGCGTCGCGGGCCTCGCTCTCCTGGCCGCGCTCGAGGAGGACGTCGCCGCGGCGTTTCTCCCAGTCGCAGGCGCTCACGGGTGAGAGCGCCGGGCGGGCGGCCAACGGTTGCGGCGTCACGCCGTCCTGGCGGGTGAAGCTGAACGTCAGCGGGATCTCGCGCCGCGCGCTCAGCGTGGCGAACGCCGGCCGGCGGGCAACGAACACCAGCGCGTCGGGGTCGCGGTAGACGAGCGCCCAGCGCGCCGGATCGAACAGCGCGGCGCGCGGGTTGACGTCGGGGTCGGTGATGAGCGCCGTGGTGACGCCGAAGCCGGACAAGAACGCCTCCCATTCGTGGCGCGCGAGATCGTCGCGGCGAAGCGTGGCGTGGAACGCCGGCGGGTAGCTGTTGATGCGTGGATCCTGAAAGACCCGGTGCCGTTCACCCCAGTGCCAGGTCAGGTACGACCCCACCTCCATGTCGTTGTACATCCGATCGGCGAGGCCGTTGTCGTCGACGAAACCGATCGCTTCCGCGGGGAAGAGACGCGGCTCGAGGCCCAGGTCGACGAGGCGCTCGCCGTGATGGGCGGCGGCGAGACGCGGCACCAGTGTCAGGCCAGCCAGCGCGGCCGTGACGGCGATGGTTGCATAAAGCGGATCCAGCGCCGGCCGTGCCCGGGCTGCCGCCCGGCGCGCCAGAGTGGTCAGCAGGCCAGCGATGATCGGACCGCCCAGGATGGCGAATTCGGCGACGAAGCGGATCCGGCGCGTGCCGAGGAACCCCAGCGCCAGCGCCGGGAGCGCCCGCCGGAGCTGCCGGCCGGGAAGCGCGGCGGCGAGCAGCACGCCCGCGGCGACGAAGAAGAAGGGACCGTCGAGCGGCCAGCGGGCGGTGCGGTATTCCTGCAGCGGCCGCAGCCAGGGCATCCGCCAGTGGTTGGCGATGTAGCCGAGCGCCCCGGCGCCCGACGGCGTGGCGAAGATGAACGGCACCAGCAGGGCGGCCACCAGCGCCGCGCGCCGCGCCTCGACGGGACGCCCATCCCCCGCGGCGCCGACGGCGTAGAGCCCCAGCACCGCCGGGGCCAGGAAGAAGCAGGAGTTGGCGTTGGCCCAGAGCAGCCCCAGCGGCACGAGCGCGAAGAGCGCGCGTGGACGGCCGTTCTCGGCGCGCTCGAGCGCCAGCAGCAGGTACCCGAGACCGAGAAATGTGCAGAGGTGCGGGCGCTCGACGAAGCGGGGCTCGGCCGCCCAGGCCGCCAGCGCCAGCGCGGCGGCGGCCGCGGCCGGCTGTGCGCCGCGACGAAGCGCGACCCGAAACAGCAACGTCCAGGTCGTGAGCACAAACGCCGTCTTGAGCAGCACCGTCCCGGCGATCCCGCCGGCGCGGTAGCTGAGCGCCAGGATGATTTGAAACAGCCAGGCGAGGTTCAGATCCCGCGCCGCGGGGCAAGTGAACGACAGGAGGTTGGTGCGCGGGACGGTGTGGTGGGCGAGGATGAGGTCGCCGAGGCGCAGGTTGAAGAAGAGATCGGTCTCGTCCATCGGGACGAGGCAGCGCCCGGCCACGAACAGCAGCAGCACCGCCAGCGCGGCCAGTTCCTCTCCTCGTCTGCGCGTCGGATCGTTCACGGCGCCGAGATCCCATAGACGCGCGCGTCGGGCGACGCGTAGCGGAGGTGAAACAGCGCCGGGTTGGCGTCGGCCCAGGCGCGCTCGATCGGGAATCCGTCATCGTCGACGGCCACGTTGCGCGCGGCGATCTCGTCGAGGGCAGCGACGAAGAGGATCTCGGTTCCCGCGGCGCGCAAGTTCCGCAGCCAGACGTCGTAGCTGGCGCCGTCGCGGTAGGGCGCCGGCTCGGGCGTGGCGGCGCGTTCGGTGGACGGCATCCGGTGTCCGAAGTCGTGCAGACGATCGCCGGGCGCTCCGGCGACGTTGACGTACGCCACGCGATTCGCCAGATCGCGACCGGTCAGCGGAAAGGCGAGGTTCGTGCCGGTGTAGGCGACCCGGGCGCCGCGCACGTGGGCGCGGAACCAGCGCCAGGCGTCGTCGATCCCGCTGCCGACTCGGTAGCCCGGATCGCCCGTCCGATAACGCCCGAGTCCGATGGTGAGCGCGGCGGCAGCGCCCACGACGGCGACAGCGAGGCCGACGGTGGCGGCCGAGCGGCAAGCGCGTGCGGGCAACCGCCGCCAGGCGAGCGCGGCGCCGGCGCCGAGCGCGCCGGCGGGGAGGATCAGCCAGCGCTCGGGCGTCCTGTATTCGACGAGACCGGCCAGCAGCAGGAGGCCGAGGCGCCAGTCGAGCGCAGCCGGAGGGCGCCCGGCCGCGCATCCGATCGCCACCGCGGCCACGCCGAAGGCGGCGAAGAGGAAGCGGCTCTCCTGGTAGGGGATCACCAGCCAGAAGATCGCGACGATCGCCAGCAGGAGCCCGCTCTCGACCGGGGGCCGCCGCCAGACGAAGACGATCGCCGCGAGCAGAATGAACACCAGACCGGCCGCGGCGATCATCTCGCCCAGCGCCGCGATGTCGCCCACCGGGAGGTGATAGATCCAGGCGCGCATGGACGCCCGATCGTAAAGCCCGGAAAGCCCGAAGCCGGCCAGCGGGTAGAAGGGGTTGCCGGTCACCAGCGCGTTGCGCAGATACCAGAACCCGCCGGTCGCCAAAAAGAGAAAGAAAAAGAGAAAGGGAAAGAGAAAGACCGGGAGTGAAAGCGGCAGAGCCGCCGTCGTGACCACGACCGCCGTGCGCGGGCGTCGGCGGCGCGAGAGCCACGCCGCGGCGAGGGCGAACGGTATGGCCAGCGGAAGGGCGACGTACTTCGTCCCCACCGCCAGCCCGACCGCGGCCACGCAGGTCGCGAGTTCGCCGCCGGCGGCCGGTCGGCAGCTGCGGCAGGCACGAAAGGCGAAGGGCAGCGAGGCGAGCAGGAGCGCGGCCATGCCGAGGTCGGTCATCGCCGTGCGCGCCTGTTGCCAGATCTCCGGGATGAGCAGGAAGGCGAGCGCGGCCGCGAGCCCGGCCGTCCGCCGCCCGCCCGCCTCGCGCACGGTGGCCACGATCGCCAGCGCTCCCAGCGCCGCGAACGGAATCTGACCGGAGCTGCTCAGGTAGTCCGAGCGCAGCGGCGCCATCAGGAAGGCGAACCAGAGCTCGAGGTTCGAAGGCGCGTACGCCGAAGACGGATCGCCGAAGACGGCGGGGACGATCTCCAGACGGCCGTCGGCCAGCCAGGTCGCGGGGACGTGCAGATGATACGAGAGCGTGTCGTAGAGGAAGCTGGTCTTGTGGAGCCCCGCCCAGGCGCGAAAGACGAGGGCGGCGCCGAGCGCGAACAGATAGGCCACGTCAACGGTGGTCAGCGGCGCCCGCGCGCGTTCGACAGCGACCCCCCGCCAGGCGGGGTGGCACGTGAGGACCGCCAGCGCCGTCGTGACGGCGGCGAGCGCGATCAGCGTGCCACGCGCCCCGAGCAGGCCGCAGAACCCCAGTGCGGCCTCGGTGACGATCAGAATGGCGAACGCCCAGACCGTCACGCGGACCGCCTGGGTGGCGCGCGACTCGTCCAGCGTCCCCGTGACGCGCGCCAGCCGGACGCCCCCCAGCAGCAGCAAGCCGAGTGAGAGACCGAGGACGATCACGTCGACACGGCGTCAGGCCGGGCGGTCGCCGCGGCGGTCGCGGCCGCCGCGATCAGAGCCACTCCCGCCAGCGCGGTCCACCCGGAGAAGGGGGCCGGCAGCGCCAGCGCGGCCCAGGCAGTCACGCCGGCGGCCGCTGGTCCCCGTGGCAGCCGCCCCTCCGCGACCATCGCGGCGCCCACCGTCGCCAGTGGCAGCGCCAGCACCAACCCCATGACCCAGCCGGCGGGCGAGGTGACGACGCAGGCGACGGCCGTCGTCCAGTAGAGCAGCGTTCCGGCCGTCGCCTCGTCGCGGCGTCGGAGACGACGGGCCAGCAGGGTCAGCGCTCCGATCGCCAACAGATAAGGGAGCCGCGTGCTGGCGGGCGACGGCGTCTCGGGCGCCAGCAGGCGGGGGAGGCTGGCGGTCGCCGGCGCGTCACCGATGGTGGTCCGGAAGCGCCGACCGCCGAGGCGGGTGGTGCCCTCGTCATCGGCCGCGCTGAACCGCTCGGGCGGCAGCAGCATCTCTTCGGTCCCCCCCTCGCCGTAGAGCGCGGCGCGCGGAAGGATCTCGGTCGCGTATTCGCGCAGGCGCGCGGGGCCATCGACGATCACCGTCAGTCCCAGGATCACCGCCCCGGCGCCCAGCGCCGCCAGCACCACCCGCCCGCGGCCGCCGGCCCAGACGACCGGCAGCAGTCCGGCCAGCGCCGGCTTGAAGGCGATGCCCGCCGCCAGCGCCGCGCCCGCGACCCAATGGCGCGCGCGCTCACGCCAAGAGAGCGCCAAGGCCAACAGGATCAGCAGATTGATCTGGCCGCGCTCGAGGTGGCGATAGAAGGGGAAGAAGAGCGCGCTGGCCACGAGGAACGTCGTGCGGTCGCGCCGAGCTTGGGAGCCTTCCGAGACCACCAGCCCGGCGCCGATCCAGGCGGCCAGCATCGCGGCGGTGAACAGCGCCTTGGCCGCGGGATAGTCGAGCGCAGCGAGGGGCCGAAACAGATCCGCCACCAGCGGCGGGTAGAGGAACCGGCTGTGATGGAACATGGCGACGCCGTCCCACAACCCGGCCGCCCCGTCGGATCCAACATTGCCGACGTGGTCGCCGACATAGTTCAGGTAGGGGTCGAGGCCGAGCCGTCGCGCCGTTCCCGCCACCCAGTAGGCGGCGAAGTCTTGCTGCAGCGATCGCGCCACGAACCAGGCGCTCGCCGCGCAGGCCGCCGCGACTGCCGCGAGTGCCGCGGGCGCCCGCCTCACGGGCTCCTCAGCGGGTGCGGCCGAACGCGCCCAGCGCCGCCTGGTCGTTGTGCTCGAAGGCCACCTCGGCGTCGAGGTTGGTCTGGTCTCGTCCGAGCGTGACGACCGCCAGGGTCTGGCCGCCGCGGCGATAGGCGAGGGTGGCGTCGCGTTTTGCCAGATCGCCCTCGATATCGATCTTGTTCCAGCTCTCGGCGTGGCCGACATAGTTGATCGTGACGTCGAACTGCGTGCTCCAGAAGAAGGGCGGCGAGGAGAACGCCAGATCGCGCCCCAGGATGTTCATGGCCGCCACCTTCCCCATCCGCTGCGCGACCACCCAGTGCTCGATCCGCACCGATTCACCGGTCGGCGCGTAGGGGAAGCGGGCGATGTCGCCGGCTGCGAACACGCCGGCGGCGCTGGTGCGCAGCCGATCGTCGACCACCACCCCGCGATCGATGATCAGGCCGGCCGCCTCCGCGAGCTCGATCGCCGGTCGGACGCCGACGCCGAGCACGACCAGATCGGCGCTGAGGCGCTCGCCGCTCTCCAGCACGACCGCGTTGGCCTCGATGCGTGCCGCTGTCTGGCCGAGGTGGAAGCGGACGCCGTGCTCCTCGTGAACGGCGCGCAGGAGGCCGCCCAGCTCGGGGCCGAGCGCGCGCGCAAACGGGATCTGGTCCGGCGCCACGACCTCTACCGTGAGGTCGCGCGCCCGCAACGACGCCGCCACCTCCATCGCGATGAAGCTGGCGCCCAGCACCACGGCACGCTTGGCGCGGCTGGCACCCGCGATGATGGCGCGGCTGTCGGCCAGCGTGCGCAGCGTGTGGACGTGCGGCAGATCGGCGCCCGGCAGCGGCGGGCGGATCGCCGCGGCGCCGGTCGCCAGCAGGAGCGCGTCCCAGGCGACCTCGCGGCCGTCCTGCAGCGAGAGCCGCTTGGCAGCCGGATCGATCGCCGTCACCCGGGCGCCGAGCGCCAGCGCGATCTTTTTCTCGCCGAAAAAGGAAGGTGGCCGCAACGGCATCCATTCCTCCGGCGCCGTGCCGGCCAGGTAGTCCTTCGACAGATTGGGGCGATCGACCGGGGGGGACTCCTCCGCGCCGAACAGCAGGATCTCGCCGTCGTATCCTTCGCGCCGCAGCGTCTCGGCCGCCGACTCGCCGGCCGCTCCCGCGCCGACGATGGCGATGGTGCGCAGCGAGGACTCGCGCCGCAGCGAGATCGGATCACCGCGCCGGGCGCCGACGCGGATTCTCCCCCCGGCCCGTTCGACGTCGTAACAGGGGAGGGGGTTGAACGCCGGCGCGCGTATGACCGCGCCGGTGCGGAGATCGAAGCAGGCGTGGTGCAACGGACAACGGATGGTTCCGTCGACGACGCGCCCCTCCGCCAGCGGGCCGCTGTAGTGGGTGCAGGTCGCGCCGACGGCGAAGATCTCATCGCCGTTCCGGACCAGCAGCACCGATTCGCCGTTCGCCTGGCCGAGCAGTGGCGCCTCTGGGGGAACCTCGCTCTCTGCAATGCCGGCCGTGAGATCTGGACCCGAGAGCTTGGTTTCTCCACCCATGAGCGTCGACAGATAGAGTTGCAGGGACCGGCCGGGGTGACAAGACCCCCGCTTCTCCGGGCGCTCTATTGGCGGAGCGTGCGCCGGCCGCTGCTCCCCGTCTCGCGCCGGGCGCTGGGGCTCTCCGGCGCCGGTCGCCTGACCTCGGCATTGCTCTCCGGCGAGGCGCTCGATCCGCCGACCGCGGACAGCTCGGCCTCCGCTTGTAACCAGTCGTCGGTCTCGTGACCCGGAACGGATCCGCGTTGCAGAAAAAGCGCGTAGGCCCGCCGCGCGATCTCGTCCTGTCCCGGTTGCGGGTTGACGCCAGCTCGATTGGACTTCGCCATTGACATTCCTCCTAGGCCGCGAAGCTAAGCACCTGGCGTTTCTCCGCAAGAGCCGCCCACTTCCAGGACTATCAACTCCGACCGGCTTGTGTAAGATGCGGCCCATGCTGTCCCCCCGAAAGAGGACCGGAGGGTCCCGAGTCGGGCTGGCGCTCTTCGCCGCCGCCCTGTTAGTCGTCGTCGGAACGCCTTCGTCATCGGCCCGCGCGGCCGAGGACGACGAGGCGCCGAAGGCTGCTGCCCCCGAACCGACTCAGGCCGACGACAGCGATTGGCCCAAAGACAAGTCGCTGCTGGCTCCCAATCCGGCTGACGCCGCCGTCGCCAAGAAGAACCAGGACGAAGACGTTCCGATGTACCAGAAGTGGCAGTTCTGGGCGGTCGCCGGCGGTATCGTGGTCGGCTTGGTGGCCTTGGGCTTCGGCGGCCACGCGCTCTATCACTCGCTGAACGGCGGCGACGTTCGCCCCTGCAACCCGTCGTTCATCGCCTGCTTCGGGCAGGGGGAGTAGCCATGAAGCTCTTCCGATTCCGCCCGTTGCCGCGCGCAGTCGTCCTGGCCCTGCTGGGGACGGCGCTCGTTGGCGGGTGCGACACCTACCACTATTACGACATCGACGTGAAGGCGATGACCCCGGTCACCGAGACCGAGATCAGCATCATGAATTACTGCGAGGTGTTGGTCACGGGCGCAGCTTCTGGCTCGGTCAGCCTGGTCGGAGGCGACGGGTGTCCACCGTCCGGCTTCCCCGACATCGGTACCTTCGAGTACGCGACGTTCGCCGACTCCGGTGAGATCACCTTCACGTTCAACGGCTATCTCCAGAATCTCGATCCGGCCGACCTCTGCACGACGGCCGCCACCACGGTGACCGCCAGCAGCACGATCACCCAGACGGGGACGATCACGGCGACGACCTTCAACGAGACGAACTGCCCGCCGCACGTCAGCATGTAGTCGCGCTGGTCGCGCCGCCGGCTCTGGCGCGGCGCCTCGGCCGACTCGCCGCCGCCCGACCCCGCTGGCGACCGGGGCGCGGGCGGCTCAATCGAGCGCGTCGTCGATCTGCACGCCGTCGCCGAGCTCGGACATCAGGTACTGGCGCAGCCGCTTCTTGAGCCGCTCCTCGATTTGACGGACGCGCTCGCGGGTCACCCCGAAGCGCTCGGCGATCTGGACCAGCGTGGCCGGCTCGTCGTTGAGCAGACGGTCACGGAAGATCTCCAGGTCCCGGTCACGGAGCGTCGCGCCGAAAGCATGCAGCTTGTCGCGCAGGATGGCGCCGAACTCCCCCGCCTCGACCTGCAGGTCGGGACGCGACGACGGCGCGGCCCGCACGAAGTCCCCCTGGGTCCGGTCCCCCTGCTCGTCGGAGCGCATCGGCGCATCGAGCGACGTCTCCGAGGCGTTGAGCCGGCGCTCCATCTCGATGACCTCTTGCTCGGTGACGTCGAGCGCCGCCGCCAGGTGCTTGGCCTCCACCTCGAAGCCCTGCTTCTCCAGCTTCTCGCGCTCCTTGCGCAGGTTGAAGAAGAGCTTCCGCTGCGCCTGCGTCGTCCCGACCTTCACCAGGCGCCAGTTGGCCAGAATGAACTTCAGGATGTACGCCCGGATCCACCAGGAGGCGTACGACGAGAGCTTCACGCCGCGGTAGGGGTCGTACTTCTGCACCGCGTGGATGAGGCCGATGTTCCCCTCCTGGATGAGGTCGAGGATGTTGCGGTGCGCGCGCCGGTACTCCTGCGCGATCTTAACCACCAGGCGCAGGTTGGCGGTGATGAGGCGCGCCGCCAGCCGCTGCTGGGCCGTCTTCGAAAACTCGACCGCGACCTCGTGCTCCTGTTCGCGGGTCATGAGCGGGTAGCGCCGCAGCTCGTGGAGATAGGCCCCGATGGTCGAGTAGTCGGTGGGCGACGTCTCCAGCGCCGTCGCCGCCGCCGCTGCGGTAGCGGCCTCCGGCTCCGGCCCCCCCTCGAGCGCAAGCCCAGCTACGTCCGACGGCCCGGCCGTGTTGGCGCCCATCTCGATCTCCGCTTCCGAGTTGTCCGGTTCCGACTCCTCGTCCACGGCCTTGAGGTGGCGCCCCTTCTCGTTGTTGGCGCTCTCGAGCGATTCTGATTCCGCCGCCGTCTCCGTCGGGCGTCGCCGCCGGGTCGTTCCGTGCTTGGTCGATGAGCTTGCGATGCTGAGCATGTCCGCTCTTCATCGCAAGGCTCGTGCCATGGCCCTCGGCCGCAATCCCAAGAAATCCCGCGAGTTAGAGGCTGCCTCCAGCAGCTTCGTTACGATCCGGTAGCGTCCGTACGGATGCTCTTGATCCTTACGTAACCACTTCCACCCATGACGTCCAGACCCCTACGGTGTATCAGGGACTTTCGTCGTAATGCTCGGTACGTCCGAAGATGTCGTCGTGATAGCGAATGAAGTAGTAGAGGGAGACGACGCCCAACGCGGCGGCGGCTCCGAAGGAGATGTTGGCGGCGAGGGCGAAGTGGCGTTTCTGTTCGAGATCGTCGGCGGTCATCTGGCGGGTCGAGCCGCTCGGTTGCAGCTGCGAGAGCTCGCCGAGAAATCCGCCCGCGGCCAGCGCAGCTCCCGCCGCGATCGCGGTTCCGTAGGCGGCGTAGGGGGGCCAAGCTCGTCGGCGCGGCAGGTTGTCAGCGGTCAGGCGGATCTGTAGTTCCTGTCCGGGCAGCACCTCCACCCGGGAGGCCCAGGGGAAGTGGCCGTCGGCCTCGACCCGCACGGCGTGCTTGCCGGCGAGCAGCGTCCCCGAGATGAGCGGCGTGACCCCCAGGTAGGCGTTGTCGATCGCCACGCGCGCGCCGTCGGTCTCGGTCGCGACCTGGATCTTCCCCGGCTCGACGTGCGGTCGAAAGAGCTCGCCCGACGCCTCTTGCACCGCCCGAATGAGATCCTCGACGCCCCCCTCGACCAGGCGGAAGACGCGGCTTTCGACCTTGCCGTCCTCGACGTTGTCCAGATTGAGGTTGAAGAGGTACTGCTTGCCGCGCGTGCCGACGCTCCCCGCGACGATGCGCCGCACGCCGAGCGACACGCCGGCGCGCCCCAGGCACGAGATGTCGTCCAGGCAGTCCTGGGAGCGTTTCTCGTTCTCCACGCCGAGGCGAGCCCGGAACTCTTCTTTTCCCGCGATCTCGAAGCCGCCGTGTTGCGCGACATAGGCGATGAGGACCTCGGTGAGGTTGTCGGCCAGCTCGGCGTCCTTTTCGGACGTCGCCAGCACCAGCACCGCGATCTTCTCGTTGGCGCGCGCCGGAAGCGCCGCTGTCGCGACCGCGGCCGCGGCGAGCAGCGAGGCCGCGGCGAGGGTGGCTCGTCTGGGTGGTCGCGACAGCCTCACGGCGTGGCCTCCCCGCAGACCCCGGCGGCCGAGGTCCCTCCGTCGGCCGGCTGCTGACAGAGCTTCGACGCGCACTGGTTGTTCGACGTGCAGGCTTGCCCGTCGGCGACCAGCGGGAGGCATTCGCCGGTCGGCCCGCCGACGGCGTCGCAGTAGGCCCCGGCTCCGATCCAGCGATCGTTGTGGCAGTCGGCATCGGGATCGGTGGGATCGTCGTTGGTGGCGCAGAGGTTCGTGCAGTTGCCGAGCGTCCCCGCCGCCGCGTCCGCGCCCCGGCAGGTCAGGTCGCCGACACAATTGGCGGTGGTCAGGCAGGGGTAGGGAAAGTTGCCGGGGAAGCAGGCGCTGGTCTTGGCGCCTTCAGGCGTGAAGAACGGGAGGCAGGTCTGTCCGATGCCGGCCCGCGGGCCGCAGTTCGAGCTGGCGTCGCAGGAGCGCAGGCAGGTCCCGAGGTCGGAGGCCTGCTCCGGCGGTGTCTGGTAGACGCAGACGGTACCCTGGTCACGGGTGCAGTCGGCGGTCGTGTGGCAGGCATTGCCGCGGTATGAGTAGGGGCTCTCGCAGTAGCTGTTTCCGTCGCTGCGCTGGATGCAAGAGAAGGTCCCCTGGTCGCTGTCGTAGATGGAGCAGTCGGCGTCGCTGTTGCACGAGAGCGTGCAGAGCTTGAGCCCGGTCGTTCCGGCGGGATCGCCATCGCCCAGGCACCTTCCGACGAGGCAGTTGATGTCGGTGTTGCAAATGAAGCCGAGCAGCCCAGGGATGCAGATGGCCGGGTTGGCGGGCCCGGAGATCTTCTGGAAGCAGACATGATTGGGCGGGCAGTTCTGCGCCGAGTCGCAGTTGGGGACGCAGATGTCGGGCGCGTGGGCCGCCGCGGGGACCAGCAGCGGCAGGCAGGACTGCCCCGGCGAGCAGGACGAAGCGCCGCTCTGACAGTTCTTCTGCAGGCAATAGAGGTTGTTGGTCTCGAGCGTCGTGTTCTTGGCGTAGAGCTCGGTGAGGAAGGTGGCGGCGCAGGTGGAGCGGACCGGATCCTTGCAGTCGCTGTCCTGCGAACAGGGAATCATCGTCGTGCAGACCCCCTGCTCGGTGGTGACGTCGGTGCGCAGGCAGCCGAGATCGCTCTGCCCGCAGGCGGTCGCCGCGTCGGCGATCGACGGATCGCAGAACTTCAGCTCGGCGTCCCCTTCGACGCACTGGTTTCCGTCGGGGAGCGACATCGGCATCGGGCCGCAGTCGGGGGCGCAGAAGTCGGTGCCGTCGAGCAGGCTGGCCGCGTAGCAGACCATCGGCTTGCCGCTGGCGTCGGTGCCGCACCCGGGATCGTTGGCCGACGGATCGCAGGCGAAGATGCGGTTGTCGAAGGCGGCCTGATCGACCTTGCAGCCCACGACGAGCGCGAACGCCATGAGTCCCGCGCCAGCCAGTGTGCGCCGGCCGATCACTTGATCATGCTCTTGACGAACGGAGCGTCGGGCGCGTTGGGAGCCAGCTCGAGGTACTTCTTGTAGTTGTCGTTGGCCTGCTGCGCATGGCCGGCCCGCATGTAGCACTTGCCCAGAAACTTGTAGGCGGCGGCGAGGCGTGGGCTCATCCGCTTGGCCTCTTCGCCGCGGCTGCAGGCCTCGCTGGCGTCGCCCTCTCCGAGCAGCTTGTCGGCCTCCCTCAACACCTCGGTCGCGCCGCGCGCGGGTGGGGCAGGCGTGGCAGTCGGGGCGGTGGCCGCCGCGGGAGCGGGGACCACCGCCAGCGCCGGCCCGGCAGCAGACGCGGCCGGAGCTGGTGCGGCGGAGGCCACGGTGGCCGGCTTGCCGGCGGCGTGGTGGTGCTTTGCGTGGTCGTGCGTGGCCAGGGCGGAGGTGGCGGTGGGCGCCGGCGCGGGCATCGGTGACACCGTCGCCGCCGCTGTCGGCAGCGCGGTACGTTCTGGGGCCGGCACGGGCGGCGGCGTGGGCGCGGGGGGCGGCGCGGGTTTCGCTGCCAGCGGAGGCAGCGGCATCGCCCGCGCCGCTTCGATCGCCGCGACGTTGGCCTGCTCGACCTGCTCCATCTGCCTGCGGGTGTGGAAGGTGTAGAGCATGCCGGCGATCGAGACGGCGGCCAGAGCGGCGATCCCCGCCACGACGATCGGCGTCTGCCTCTTCGACCGTCCGGTCAGGTTGGTGGTGGTGCCGAACCGCGCGGACGCCGGCTGCGCGGGGAGCATCCCCGTGCCGGCCTCGGCCGTCAGATCGTGCCCCGAGATGTCGCGCACCGTCGGCTGCGCGGCGCGCACGCTGGGCGCCACCGGGGTGGCCGGTCCGCTGGTCGCGCCGAGGACCCCTTCCAGCACCTCGCGGAAGGCGAGCGCCGTCGGGTAGCGCATCTCGCGCTCCTTCTCGAGCCCGCGCAGGACGACGTCGTCGATGATCTTGGGCAGCCGCAGGTCTGGCCGCCGCTTGCTGGGCGGCACCGGCGCCTCGACCAGATGGCGGCTCACGATCGCCAGCGGCGAGTCGGCGCGGAACGGGATGTCGCCAGTCACCATCTGGTAGAGGATCACTGCGGCGGCGTAGAGATCGGCGCGCCCGTCGAGCGGTTCGGCGCGCGCCTGCTCGGGCGCCATGTACTCCGGCGTGCCGCAGACCAGCCCCTGGATGGTCAGCATCGCCGCGCGATCGTCCCCGTCGCCGAGCGTCGCCTTGGCGATCCCGAAGTCGCACACCTTGACGAAGTCTTTTTCGTCCCGCCGCCGGACGAGCATGATGTTGCTGGGCTTGAGGTCGCGGTGGATGACCCCCTGCGCGTGCGCCTCCTCGAGCGCCGACAGCGTCTGTGACAGGATCCGCACCACGCGCGGCAGCGGGAGCGGGAAGTCCTCGCGGATCACCTGCGCCAGATCGCGCCCGGTCAAGAGCTCCATCGCGATGTAGAGCGTCCCGTCGCGATCCTGCCCCGAGTCGATGATCTGGATCGAGTTCGGGTGGTTGAGCAGCGAGGCGCTCTTCGCTTCGCGCTTGAACCGGCCCACCAGCTTGTCGTCCCCCATCAGGTGCGGGTGGAGCACCTTGATGGCGACCTGCTTGGCGAGTGAGAGCTGCTCGGCCTTGTAGACGTTTCCCATCGCGCCGCTGCCGATGAGTCCCTCAATTCGGAAATTGCCGGCGATGATCCGGCCCGACAAGGGGTCGGCGTGCTGCGGGGCCGGGTCCTGCTCCTCTTGCGGGCTCATGGTCAGGGATACGACCCGGCGATGATACCCCAGCTGTCACATTTGTGAACAGACGGGCGGCGGCGCCATCGCGCCGTTACGCGCGGTTACGTGATTGCGCGCGGCGTGCGCCCGCGGCCAGCGGCGGCGGGCGCCGCGCGTCTAGTCGCCGAGGCAGATGCCGAGATCGCGCGCCGTCATGACGGTGTCGGAATCGAGCGGCACCGTCTTCATGACCGCGATCGCCTCCTCCATCTTCACCGGCACCATGTGCGGCGGCTGGTAGGCCACGATGTTGCCGAACTTTCCCTGCTCGACCATCCGGACCGCCGCGGCGCCGAAGCGGAGCGCCAGCAGCCGGTCGCGGTGGGTGGGGCTCCCGCCGCGCTGCAGATGTCCCAGCACCAGCGAGCGCGACTCGAAGCCGGTCCGCTCGCCCAGGTAGTGACCGATCTTCTCGGCCAATCCGCCCAGACGAACCTCGCGCCCGATCTCGGTGCCGATGGTGCTGATGTCGCCCCCCTTGGGCATGGCCCCCTCGGCCACCACGACGATGGCGTAGCGCCGCCCGGAGGCGTAGCGCGTCCTGATCCGATCGATGACCCGTTCGACATCGTAGGGGATCTCGGGGAGCAGGATGACGTGCGCGTTGCCGGCCACGCCGGCGTGCATGGCGATCCAGCCCGCGTAGCGCCCCATCACCTCGACGACCATGATCCGCTCGTGCGATTCGGCGGTGCTGTGCAGCCGGTCGATCGCCTCGGTCGCCACCGTCACCGCGGTGTCGAACCCGAACGTCGCCTGGGTACAGGAGAGATCGTTGTCGATGGTCTTGGGGACGCCGACGATCGGCATGCCCTTGGCGATGAAGCGGGTGGCGATCCGGAAGGCGCCGTCGCCGCCGATGGCGATGACCGCGTCGGCGCCGATCTCCCGGAAGCGGCGCATGATCTCGTCCGACACGTCGACGGTGGTCTTCTTGCCGTCACGCTCGACGATGAACTCGAACGGGTGCCCCTTGTTGACGGTGCCGAGGATGGTGCCGCCGAGGTGGGCGATGCCGCGCACCCGGTCGCGCGTCAGGTCGACGAGCCCGTCCTGCGGCGCTTCCAGCAGACCGTGGTAGCCGCGGCGGATGCCGGTGACCTTCCAGCCTCGGCGGAGCGCCGAGAGGGTGACCGCCCGGATGACGGCGTTGAGCCCCGGGGCGTCGCCTCCCCCGGTGTTGACGAGGATATGCATGTCCTAGAGGCTCTATCCTGGCTTGCGCCCGATGGCAACTCCGATGCGATCCGCCTGGATCCGGCCGGGACCTCGCTCACCCTAGCTGGTTCGGGGATCGCGGATCGTGGAGCGGAGCGTCTCGAGCTCGGTGGCCAGCGCGACCGCCGCCGTGACGGCCGAGGCGGTCTTATCTTCCAGCCGCCGCTGCACCCGATTCCGGACCCTCAGCTGACGAAGCTGCCAGTCGACCCGGGCCTGGGAGTCATCGGAGAGCGCCAGATCGGCCTGCTCGTAGAACGGGTTGTCGCAGGTCTCCCCCCGGACGACGGCGACGGGGTGGGTGCGCAGGACGTCCTGCACCCGGTCCGGCGGGACGATCGTCCGCGGATAGCGACAGAGGGCGACGAGCGGGAGGCGGGCGAAGGTCTCGTTGAGCTGAGCCTCGTACCAGACGATCTGGCGCCAGGCTTCGTCCGAGGGAACGTTCATCAGCTCGCCGGTCGCGCAGAGGCCGGTGAAGCCCTCGGCAAGGGCGTCCTTGATGTAGCCCTCGATCTTGGCCAGCACCGCGCTCGGGTCGAAGACGCCATGCTGCAAATACTCCTGCTCCGGCGTGCTGAAAACGAGCGCGCCGCGCGACTCGGCCCGCAGCGCGCAGATCCCTTCCTCTTCAAGTTGCAGCCCCAGGTGCTCGTACTCGGTGCGCGTCCCCACGAAGAGGCAGCGCTTTCCGCGTGCCAGACCCTCGTGGATGAAGGAGAGCAGCGCGGTCTCCTTCTCGGCCTCGGTCTCGAAGGGAAGGCAGATATGTTGGCCGCGATGTCCGCTGGCGTTAGCGATTTGCAAGGGGAGGCTCATGTTGCCGGGACGTTTTTACCGCCACCAGTCTACACGTTCATGCAAATTGCTGTAAAAGTTTGTGACCGCGTCATGGCCCAGCCGGCTCGAGGATCGCGCCGGGAACCATGGAAAGGACACCTCCCACCGGCAAGAGGCTTTTGCCTTCGGCCGCCGGAACGACGTCAGCTCCTCCGATGACCTCCCGGTAGCGCTGGTGAGAAAGCTCGTCCGGGAGCCGGAGGTAAGTCTCATCCCAAATCCCTCGGCCTGGGCCTTCGCGGCTGCCTGCGCTGACGCCGATCGGGGTCCGTGCCCCGAGCTCGAGCTCGGCGAAGAACCGACCGGTGACGGTGATCGCGGCGCGCCCGTCGGCGGCCACGCGGGCGAAGGCGACCACGTGGCGCGCGCGGGGGCCCTCGGCGAGGAGCGGGACGTAGGCGCCCTCTTCGTAGAGATCGTGGTGGCGACGCCGGTGGGCGAGGGCGCGCATCGTCACCAGCAGCTTGATCGTTCCGTCCGCGGGCCGCGCGTGCGCCATCTCGATGCGCGCGCGCAGCGCCTCCCCTTCGAGCGCGGCGACCTCACCGCGAAGGGCACGCCGCTCCTGGTAGTCGACCGGGCGGCGGTTGTCGGGATCGACCAGCGAAAAGTCCCACAGCTCGGTCCCCTGGTAGAAATCGGGGACGCCGGGCGCCGTCACCTTGAGGACGATCTGCGCCAGCGAGTTGTAGATGCCGGGGATGGCGATGCGCGGGAGAAACCGGCGCAGATCGGCGAGGAACGGGTTGCCGGTCGGATCGCGGTCCATGAGGCGGCGGAGAAATTCAGCGCAGGCCTTCTCGTACGGCTCGTTGACGTTGACCCAGCTGGTGTGGAGCTTGGCTTCGCGGAGCGCCTTCACCAGATAGGCGCTCACCCGCTCCTCGAGCGCCCGGTGGGCCGTCTCTGACAGCTCGCCGTCGAGCGCTTCCAGCGGCCAGACCCCCAGCAGCGTCTCGTAAAGCAGGTACTCCTCGTTGGTCCCCGGGACGCGCGCCTCGTCGACCAGGGGTTTGGCCCGGCGGTTCATCCGTTGCCAGCGTCTGACGGTCTCCATCCATTCGCGTGGGATCTCGGAGAGGACGTCGAGGCGCGCCCGCGTATCCTCGCCCCGCTTGGTGTCGTGCGTGGCCGTGGCCGAGAGAGCGTGCGGCCATCGTTGCCGACGACGCGCGCAGAAGACGTGAAAGCGATCGATCTCGGTGGGTCCGGTCGGTGGCCGCCCGCCGACCTCGTTCAGCGACGCCAGCGGGTAGTAGCGGTAGAAGACGGTGTCCTCGAGCCCCTTGGCCATCACCGGGCCGGTGAGCTGCTGCAGGCGCATCACCAGCTCCCGCCGCTCGGCGCGGTCGGCGTCCGACAGCCCCTCCGGATCGCGCAGGAGGAGCAGGTCGCAGAGGAAGTCGAAGATCGATTCGCTGGTGGTGCGGTTGCGTCGCTTGGCCTCGCGGACCGCGCGCAGCACGTGGAGCCGATCGCCGTCGCCGATGGTCGCCGTGTCGGTCTGGGCGTAGGTGCGGTAAACCGGAAAGCAGGCGATCACCTCGCCCAGCGCCAGGTGCAGGCTGCTGGCGGTGAAGTCGCGCGACCAGCGGTGCTGCTCGGAGATCAGATCGAGGCGGCGCGCCAGCACGTGCAGCTCGCTCGACATCGCCGTCCGCAGGATCAACTTCTTGGCGCGGTAGAGGAGATCGTCGAAGGTGCCGCTCCCTTCCCGCAGCCGCCGGTAACCTCGCTCGATGAGGTGCAGGCCGACGGGATCGACGTAGAGGCCGTTGACGGCGTTGAGCAGCTCATAGCCCGTCGTCCCGTGCACCGGCCATTCGAGCGGCAACTCCTCCGCCCCGGTCAGGATCTTTTCGACGATGACGTAGATGCGCCGGGCGTCGGCCGCCACCGCCGCGTCCGATCGCCCGGCGGCCTCCGGCTCGCCGTCGCGCGGACGCTGCAGGTCTTCGAGGTAGCGGCGCGGATCGTAGAGGCCGTCGACGTGATCGATCCGGAGGCCGGTGACCGTCCCTTCGCGCAAGAGCTGGAAGGCTTTCTCGTGAACCGCCTCCAGCACCCTGGGCTCCTCGATCCGGATGGCGGCCAGGTCGTTGATGTCGAAAAAACGCCGGTAGTTGATCTCCTCGGCCGCGACCCCCCAGTAGGAGAGGCGGTAGGCCTGCTCGCCGAGCAGCGCCTCGAGCGCGTCGAAGCTGTGGGGCTTGCCGTGCTCGCCGTTGATGGCGCCCAGGCTCCGCTCGAGCGCGTCGCGGACGGCGGCGCTCCCCGACACCAGCGCGTCGAGCCGGCGCTTCACGATCTCCTTCTCTCGCTGGCGCTCACGGATCTTCTCCGGATCGGTCTCCCAGCGGGTGGGGAGGTTCTTGGTGGCGGTGACGATGCTCTCGATCTCGAGCACGTCCGGGTGATCGTCCGGGTGGGTGCGCCGCAGGTCGGTGACGATCGGTTCGAGCAGCGGCAGAATGGTCCGGGGACCCACCGGGAACGAGGAGGCGCCGTAGTGGGCCTGGAAGGCGCCGCCCGCGTAGCCGATGGAGATCTCGCGCCCCTCGAGCACGCGGCCGTATTGCCGCCCCAGCACCGGGAGCAGGATCTTCTCGTCGAGCTCCGACTTGGGCGGGTGCCAGTCGATGTCGAAGAACGTTACGTAGGGCGAGCTGCGGCCGTTCTCGAGCACGTCGTTCCACCAGCGGTTGTCGGGGCTGGCGATGCACATGTGGTTGGGGACCACGTCGAGCATCAGGCCCATCCCCCGCGCGCGAAGCGCCGCGCCGAGCGCGTGGAGGTCGCTCTCCGTCCCGAGCTCGGGGTTGAGGCGGCTGTGGTCGATGACGTCGTAGCCGTGCGTGCTCCCCGGGCGCGCCGCCAGGAACGGCGAGGCATAGATGTCGCTCACCCCGAGCGCGTCCAGGTAGTCGACCAGAGCGGTGGCGTCCCTGAAGTTAAAGTCTTTGTTGAACTGCAGGCGGTAAGTGCAAATGGGGATTCGAGCCGGCATCGTGATCGCGGTCCCAACGTAGTCGCACAGGCGGGGAAGGCAAGCGGCCGAGGTGCGGTTCAGAAGGAGGGGGCCATCGGCTGGTCGCCGGGGCCGCGCTGGCGCGGCGCGGGCGTGATGGCCGGACCGGGCGACGGCTCGGGCTCGGGCGGCGGCGCCGAGATCGCGCGCCGGCGAATCCTCCGTGGGCGCCGGCGGCGGGATGGCGAACTGGTTGGGCGCCGGGTCCGGCGGCTGGTCCGGGAACGCCGACGGGGGAAAGGCCGAGGGGGGAGCTTCGGTCGGCTGTGCGAACGGGTTCGTGCGGGCGGCCGGCGGGGCAGGCTGGCTCGGGGAGGGCGGAAGATAGACGCTTCCTGGGCGCTCGATCAGGCGCGGCTCGGCGGCGGCGTGGTGGCGATGGGGACGAACGGGCGGTGTCTGGTCCGCCTCCGCCGGGGCCGGTCTGGCCGGCCGCGTGGGTGCGGGTGGCGGCGCCGCCGCCGTCGCCGCGGGAGGCGTGGGCGGAACGGGAGCCGCGGACGGAGCCTCGGACGGAGCCTCGGACGGAGCGACGGAAGGCGCGTCGGCCGGCGGGAGCGTGTCCGCAGGCGGCCGGCTCTGCCCAGGCACCGGACGGGCCAGGCCGAGCTCGCGCCGGACGCCCGGCAGGATGTGCCGGTAGAGGCCGGTGACCGCGAGGATGACCGCCATCGCCAGCGCCGCCAGGCCGAGCAGCGCCAGCCGGTGGTGGGTGATCGGGAGCTGCTCGCGCACGTAGGGCTCGTCCCAGCCCTCGCGCGGACGGGAGGTCCGCGGGACGGTCGCTTCTTCGTCGACGAAGTCGAGGGAGGAGCCGTCGCGCGCGGGCCTGGATGGAAGCGGCACCGCCGGCGTCCGCACAGGCGGCTCGCTCTCGTCGGGCTCGGTCGCCGCCGGCGCCGCCAGGGCCCTGGCCGCCGCCGGCGTGCGCGCGGGGCGCAGCGGCGGCGGCGGCGGCGCGGCGATCAACGTCGCGCCCGAGTTGATGTTGACCGTTCCCCGATCGGCCGTCTCGTGCGAGAGGGTCTGCTCGGACGCCGCCTCGAAGGCGCGCGCCATCTCCATCATCCCCCCGTAGCGCCGCGCCGGATCCTTGGCCAACGCCCGATCGAGCACCGCCTGCAGCGCGCGCGTGTCCCACCAGGCGGGCAGGGTGCGGGCCAGCGGCGGCGCCTCCTCGTGGACCACCTGATAAAGGAGCGAGGCGATGTCGTCGCCCGCAAACGGCTCGAAGCCCGTCAGCATCCGGTAAGTGATCGTGCCGAGCGCGAACTGATCGCTCCGGCCGTCGATCTGGGCGCTGGCGCCCCGCACCTGCTCGGGCGACATGTAGGCCGGCGATCCGATATCTCCGACGGCAACGAGAGCAGCGTCCCCGTGGCGCGCACCTTGGAGACGCCGAAGTCCAGCACCTTGACCAGCTCGTCGGGCTGACCGTCGACCGCCGACCAGGAAGATGTTCGCGGGCCTGAGATCGCGGTGGACGATCCCGTGGGCGTGGGCCGCCGCCAGCGCCGACGCCGCGGCCGCCACCAACCTCACCGTCGCGGGCACCGTCGGCGGCCCGACTCGGCCAGCCGGGTCTCGAGGGCGCGACCTTCGAGATATTCCATCACGAAGTAGGGGCGCTCGTCGGGGGTGGTGTTGAAATCGAAGATCTGCACCACGTTCGGGTGCCGCAGCTCGGACATCACCTCGGCCTCACGGCAAAAGCGCGCGAACGCCTCGCGATTTCCCACCAGCTCCGGACGCAGAATCTTCACCGCGTAGCGGCCAGGGAGGCGGGCGTGGGTCGCCTCGAACATCTCCCCCATCCCTCCGCGGCTGATGCGTCGACCGAGCAGGTAGGTGTCACCAAGCAGGACCCCGCCCGCCCACGAGCCCCGTTGGTGCGAAAGCGGACCCACGCTTCAACCTAAGGTCGCCGCCTCGCCTCAGGAAGCCTCGGCCGTCACACTTCAGCCGAAGACGATGACCGGCTTCAGGTCCGTGGGGCCGCGCTCGAGCGCCTCAGGCCGGCGCACGATCGCCCGCGCACCCGACGACACACCGTCAGGCAGACAATCCCGTCGGGCGCCACCTCGCGAGGGTCTTGCGCTCGCCATCCGCAGGTCGCTAAATAACCGCCATGCAGACGGCAACGACGACGGCCACGGCTCGTTCCATTCGTCTCGTCGGTGGCGTGCTCGCGCTTCTGTCGATCGTCGGGCTCGGCGGCTGTCGGCGCCTCGTCTCGCTGTTGAACGAGAAAGCGTCGGCGCCGCCGGCGGCGGACGAGCCTGCATCGCCTCCCTCGTCGCCTTCGTTCGAGCCCTCGCCCCCTGCTGCTTCGTCCACCGGGCTGCAGCCGGGAGGTTCGGTGACGCCCAAGACGCAGGCGCCGAACGAGGCGCGGGTGCTATCGACGCCTTCTCGGCGGTGGCGCGCGCGCTCAGTCCGTCGGTGGTGCGCATCGACGTCGAGATTCCGGCGCGGCTGGCCGAGAACCAGGGCGGGGACAACGACGGCGACGGCGAAGGCGCCAATCGGCAGATGGCGCCGTTTCTGCGGCGGTTCTTCCAGTTCGGTCCCGGGATGCCCGAGCCGTCGCCGGGGCCCCAGCGCGGCACCGGCTCGGGCGTGGTGATGGACGGTCGCGGCGACATCGTCACCAACCGCCACGTCGTCTCGGGCGCCACCAACGTCAAGGTGACCTTCAGCGACGGGCGTGAGTTCACCGCCAAGACGCTGGGGATGGACCCCGAGACCGACGTGGCCGTCATCCGGCTCGACAAGCCGCCGCGCGATCTGGTCGCGGCCCGGCTCGGCGACTCCGAGCGGCTGGAGGTCGGCGAGTGGGTGCTGGCGGTCGGCAGCCCGCTGGGGCTCGATCAGACGGTCACCGCCGGCATCGTCAGCGGCAAGGGGAAGGTCGGGCGGCACGTGCAGATGTCGGGCGGCCGCGTGCGCCACTACATTCAGACCGACGCCAAGATCAACCCCGGCAACTCGGGCGGGCCGCTGGTGAACCTTTCGGCCGAGGTGGTCGGCATCAACACGCTCATCAACACCGGCCCCGGCGGCGCCTACGGCTTCGCCATCCCGATCAACCAGGTGCGGCACGTCGCCGAGTCGCTGCTCAAGGAGGGTCGCGTCCGCTACGCCTACCTCGGCGTGCTGGTCGGCGACGTCAGCGAGCTCGACGGCGCGGCGGCCAAGGCGGCCCCCAGCGGCAGCGCCGCCTTCGTCAGCGAGGTGACCCCCGGCGGTCCGGCGGCGAGGGCCGGGTTGCGGGCGGGGGATTTCATCACCGACATCGACGGCAAGAAGATGGACGGCGCCGGCGACGTGATCGAGTACGTCTCGACGCGGGGGATCGGGACGCGGGTGGCCGTTGGTCTGTGGCGCGACGGGCGTCGCCAGGCGGTCGAGGTCGGCCTCGGCGAGCTGCCGTCACAAGACGGGCGCGGCGGCGGGCCGTCGATCAAGCTTGGTCTCGCGCTGCAGACGCTGACCCCGCAGCTGGCTGAGTCGCTGGGCCTCGCTCCCGGGACGCGCGGCGCGGTGGTGGCCGAGGTGGCGCCCGGCGGGCAGGCGGCGGCCGCGGGGGTCGAGGCCGGGGACGTGATCCTGGAGATCGATCGCCAGCGGGTGGCCACGGCCGACGAGGCAGCGGCTGCGCTGCGGGCGCCCCGCAAGGGAGGCCACCTGGTGCGGCTGCGGACCGCCAGCGGGCTTCGCTACATCACGCTCGGTGGCGAGTGATGGAGGTGGTCGGCGGGCTGGCGACGCTCGCCGCGCTGCTGGCGTTCAGCCATCCGCCGTCGCCGCCCCCAGAGGCGCTGATCGTCGAGAGGTTCGCTTCGCCGCCGGAAGCGGTGACCACGTTTCTCGGCCCGGCGACCGGCGTGGTCGCCTTCGGCGAGCTGCACCAGACGGAGAAGACGGCGGGCGTCCCCTCGGCGTTGCGCCGGTTCACCGACCAGATCCTGCCGGCGATCGCGCCGCGCGCGTCGCACCTGATCGTCGAGACCTGGGCCTCGCGCGGCGCCTGCGGCGAGACGGAGAAGCGCGTGACGGCCGACGTCGCTCGCACCACCGAGCGGCCGGCCGAGACCGAGAACGAGATCGTGCGGCTCCTCCGCCGCGCCAAGGAGCTGGGGGTCACCCCCCACGTCCTCGACGTCGACTGCCAGGAATACCAATCGCTGGCCGCCGCTGGCGGGAAGGTCGACTACGACCGTCTGCTGACGATCACCGGCCGGCACCTGGGGCGCGCCATCGAGCAGGCGCTGGCGCTGCCGCGGCCGCCCGAGCGCCCGCTGGTGCTCGTCTATGGCGGCGCGCTCCACAACGATCTCGTTCCCGATCCGGCGCTCGCCAAGTACAGCTTCGGCCCGGCGATCGACGCGCTCACGCAGGGCAACTACCGCGAGATCGATCTCTACGTCCCCCAGCTGGTCGACGCGCTTCCGTCGCTGCGCGCCGAGCCCTGGTACCGCCTCTGGCGTCCCCTGCGCGCGACGAAGGGGACCTTCTTGATCCGCCGGCAGCCGCGCTCGGCGATCCTCCTCTTCGAGGACCCGACGAGTGGCAGGAACTGAGCTCTGCCCAAA
>CAVRRT010000009.1:0-30055 GCA_963723305.1 uncultured Pseudomonadota bacterium | reverse complement strand
TGCCGAGCACGCGCTTGCCGGCCTCGCGGCAGACGGCGAACGCCTCGGGGAGCAGGTCGTCCAGGGTCTCCCCCTTTTCGAGCCGGCCGCGAAACTCGGCCGTCATGTCGCGCAGGGCGGCGTCCGACTTGCCCTGCATGGTGGGCTCGAGCTGGTTGATCCGCTCGACGATCGGGCGCATCCCCTTGATGACCCGGGCGTTCTTGGTTCCGAAAATCTTCTTGGCGACGAAGCTGATCATGGAGTTTGGCTTGGGGGTGGGCCGTAAAGACGGCCTTAGACCTTATTGTGCGCACCCCCGCTGTGCAAGCACCACGGCCACGGCACCCCTCCCGGCCCTGCCTCCCGCCTCAGCCGGCGTCGATTGAGCGAGCACCGGCGGGTGACGGCGGGGACCGAGCGGGCGCCGGTCGGACCACCAGCTGGATCACGCTGGCGACGAACCAGGAGAGGGCGATGATGGCGGCCATGATCAGGACCAGCACGAGCTGGTTCAGCAGCGCGAAGATCAACCAGAGGAAAATCGCCGCGTCGCGCCGGCCGAGCCCGAAGAGGAAGGTCCCCAGGCCGGGTTTCCCCTGGGTGGCGGTCGACTCGCCGAGCTTCCGCCCCCCGGAGAACCACCAGACCATGTCCATCAGATCGCCGGTCGCCTTCTGCCGGCGCATGTCGCGCATGACGATGAGGTTCGACAGGACCAGCATGGCGGCGCCGCCCAGGCCGACCGCCAGCGCCCAGCTGCCGGCGCCCGCGCGCCAGAGGCCGACGCCGGCCGACGCCGTCATCAGAACGTTGAGCACGTCGTCGACGAAGGTGTCGAGCCAGGCGCCCAGCTTCGACTGCTGAAATCGCACCCGCGCCAGCTCGCCGTCGCAGCCGTCGAGCACCGACTGGGTGTGCTCGAGCGCGAGCCCGAGCAGCACCCAGAGGTACCGGCCGGTCGCCATCAGCGCGCAACCGATGATCCCCAGGGCCGCCGCGAAGAGGGTGATCTGGTTGGGCGTGATCGCCGAGCGCGCCAGGACGTGGCGGGTGAGCCGGACCGAGATGGGCTTATTGAGGCGGCGCGCCACGAAGCCGAGGTCGGCGCGGTAGAGCGCCGCGAACACGGCGTCTTCGGCTGCCCGGCGGCTCGGCTCGTCGACCACCCGGAGACCCTCGAAGCGCGTGCGATCGAGCCGGACCACGTCGGCGCCCACCAGCGGCGCCCCCAGCGCCCGGGCGATGTCCGCCGCCGCCGCGCCGTCGGCGACGGTGCGAACCTCGGTGTTGGCGGGCAAGGGCACCGGCAGCGCGATGGTGCCGTCGCTGGCGACCACCACGCGCTTCTCGGGCGACTGGCCGAGCTGCTTGAGCGCGCGTCCGAGGACCGTCAGTCCGGCCATCGGCAGCGCCGCGCCGGGCGCCTCGGCCCGCGTCGCCGCCAGCACCACGTTCCCGGGCGTCATCCGTTGGGCGTCCTCGAGAACGTCGACATCTCGGGCGGCACGTTACCCCGCCTGCAGCAGGCGATCGAGCACGGCGGCGACCCCGGGAGGGAAGCGCGCGTCGCTCCGGCGCACGACACGCGGGCGCCGCCAGTCCTCGTTGTCGACGACCAGGTCGGCGCGCCCCAGCGGATCACAGGCGGCGCGGTAGCGGGCCTGCGCCGGGAAGTAACGGCGGTCGATCCGCCCCGCGATCTCGAGCGGTGTCCGCCCCTTGGCCTCATCGCGGGCGAGGATGCGGCGGCGCGCCTCCGCCACGCCGACCTCCAGCACGATGAGCGGCGTCCCGGCGGGCAGCGCCGCGCGCAGCAGCATGACCCCTTCCAGGATGGTCACCGCACCGTCCGCCGCGCCGTTCCCGCGCGCCGCCAGCTCGTCGCCGACGGCCGTGAAATCGAAGTAGCTCTCGTAGTAGAGCGCCGCCTCCGCTGCCGGCGCCAGGCCGGCGAAATCGGTCGGCCGCCGGAAGTCGTCCACGTGCAGCAGCGTCGCCGGCCGCCCGTCAGCCTGAAGCTCAGCCGCCAGCGCCGCCGCGAACCGCGACTTGCCGCTGCCATCCAACCCATCGACGGCGATCACGGACCGCGGTCCGGTCGCCATCGGGTTCACAGCGGCGGTCGAACGCGCCAGTCGGGCGTGAACAGCTGACCGAGCGCGCCAGCGGCGCGAACGAAGGCGATGATCATCATGTAGAGCAGCACGATCGGAAGCTGATCGAAGTAGGCCAGGCCAATCGCCAGCACGATCACGAAGTCCCGTCGGCCGAGCAACAAGATCGCCTTGATCGAGCTCGAGCCGGCGCCGCTGACGTTCTTCAACGTCTGACCGTAGGCGAACCACCAGCGCAGCTTCATCACGTCGCCCTCGCCCTGCCGCACCAGCTCGCGGTACGACACGGCGACGTAGAACAGCGTCATCGCCGCCGCCACCAGCGCCATCTTCATGTCGAGGTAGGTCCCGCCATGGCGCCAGAGCGCGACGCCGACCGCCAGGATCATCACCACGTTCACGAAGTCACCGACGACGGTGTCGAGCCAGGCTCCCAGCGCGGTCTGGTGAAGTCGCACCCGTCCCAGCTCGCCCGCGCAGCCGTCGAGGATGGCGTACCCCTCGAGAATCGCGAAGCCGGTGAGGACGCTCTGCCAGGTCCCGGCCGCCACCATCAGCGCGCCGTAGAGCCCCACGAACCCGGCCACCAGGGTCACCAGCGCGGGCGCCGCCGGCAGGTGAACCAACAGAAGCTGGGTGAGGCGCGACGAGATCTTCTGGTTGAGCAGCCGATCGACGATCCCCACCGTCTCCCGCTGCGCGTCCCGGAAGACCGCCTCGTCGGCGGCCCGACGCGACGCCGCGTCCACGACGCGAATCGTCTTGTCGATGCGGGCCGGCTGCAGCCAGACGCTGTCAGCGGCGACGATCGTCGTCTCGGGACCGAGCTCCGCGCGGAGAAGCTCGATGGTCGCCGTGGCGTCGCCCTCGAGCTCCCGTCGCTGCATGTTGCGGGGCAACCGGCGCGGGACCGGCACGCTGCCGTCCGTGACGATCACGACCTGCACGTCGCGCAGCCGCGCCAACATCCGGATCGCGCGATCGATGACCCGCTGCCCGCCGACCTGCATGCGGGCGCCGGCCGCCTCGAGCCGAGTGGCAGTCAAGATGATCGGAACCATGGTCCGCGCCCCGGTAGCCATTGGCTGGGGGAGCACCGCCGCCGCCCGCACCGTTGAATTCAACTCGCCCACACCATCGATAATCATCATGCGACAAATCCCCCGGTGTAAGTCAGTGCCGCGGGGGTGCTTACAATGCCATTCCCCATGCGCCAACTCAAGCGCAAACACCGTCGGTAAATGAGTGCTTCGCGCGTGTGCGCTTCGTCAGATTGCTGACGTGAGATTGCTGGCGCGGCCGTCGATCTACCTACCTACCTACCTACCACCTGCGAGAATCCCATACGCGGCGCGGCGTTCCGCAATTGTTTCGAATTGGTGCTGCTGCCGTTGCCGCTTATTGGGTCGGTAGCTCTTCCGGAAGGCAGGGGGCCATGACCCGCAGCATGAACGGATGGCAGAGGCCGTTGGTGGAAACGGAGCCGCGCCGGCGATACAGATCCTTCTGGTTGTAGCGCATCGGGTTGCCGTCGCCGTCGCTCACCGTGCAGCCCGCCTCGACGAGGATCACCTCCGGCGCGCAGGTGTCCCACTCCTGCTCGGCGGGCGAGAGGTTGAGGACCGCGTCCAGATCGCCGCGTGCCAGAGCCATGTGCTTGACCGAGGCGCCCATCGCCACCGCGCGCGGCGCCAGGCCCGAGGCGGCCAGGCACTTGCCGAGCCCCTCGTCGGGGTTGAGGCGCGAGATGCCGACGCGCAGCTCGCTCGGCTCGCGGCGGGTCGAGGTGGTGATCCGGCTGGTGACGCCGCTGCTCTCGAGAAACGCGCCGCCACCACGGCGCGCGTGGTAGAGCGCCTGCCGCACCGGCTGATAGACGACGCCCAGCACCGGCTGGCTGTCGACGCAGAGAGCGATGTGCACCGAGAAGTCGCCCGTCTGGGCCAGGAAGTCGCGCGTGCCGTCGAGCGGATCGATGATCCAGAGGCGGCTCTTGCCGAAGCGCACCGGGTCGTCGGGAGACTCCTCGGTGAGAAAGGCGTCGGCGGGGAACGCCGTGCGGAGGCGATCGAGGATCAGCGCGTCGGCGGCCTTGTCGGCGGCGGTCACCGGCGAGGCGTCGGCCTTGGTGTCGACCACGAGCTCGGGATTGCCGTAAAAGCTCAGGATGACCCGACCCGCGTCGCGGGCGGCCTGGCAGGCCACTTCGTGCTCCCGATCGAGGTTGCTCACCCGCGCTAGGCTAGCAGAGTGCGTGCGTTTCGCTGAGCGTCTTTGCGGGGCTCAATGGTGGGCGCCGGCCAGCAGCTCATCGTAGACCGCGACCATCTGGTCGACGGCGAAGCTCTCCGAGGGGGCGAAACGGGCGACCACGTGCTCCCGCCCGCGGCGTCCCATCGCGGCCAGGCGCTCCGCCGGCGTCGCCAGAGCCTCCCCCAGCGCGCGGACGAGCGGACGATGGCGGCCGGTCGGTGTTTCCCAGCCGGTCTCGCCGGGGCGCACGATCCCGTCGACGTTGGCGGCGTGCGAGAGGATCGCCGGGAGCCCCGAGGCGCACCCCTCGAGCGCGGCGTTGGCCAGACCTTCGTAGAGCGACGGCATGAGCAGGAGGTCGGACGCCCAGTAGAGCGACCGAACATCCTCCACCGCGCCCAGGAAGCGCACCGACGGCGCAAGCCGCGGATCGCTGGCAAGCCGGCGCACCCAGGCGGTCATGCCGCGATCGCGGGCGCGGCCCGCCAGGAGCAGAAGCGCGTCGGCCGGCCAGCGGCCGCTGCGGGCCAGCGCGCGCATCGCCCGCAGGACCCCGAGCTGATGCTTCTGCAGGCCGATCCGCCCCGGCAGCAGGATCGCCCGCCGGTCAGCCGGAATCTCCCACCGCGCGCGGGCGGCCGCGCGTTCCTCCTCGGTGGGCGGTCGAAACTGCGCAACATCGAGGATGTTGTACACGACCCGGATCTTGTCGGCCGGCACGCGGGCCCAGGCGGTCAGCTCATGCTTGACCCCGACCGAATTGGTGAGGATGAGCCGGCTGCGGCGCGACATGAACCACTCGCTGACCAGGTAGCGCAGCTCCATCATCCGGTTGCGGCAGGAGGTCACCGTGATGGGGACGCCGGCGCGCGCCGCCGCCCAGCGGGCCCAGAAGTTCGCCTTGTCACGGAACGAGTGCACGATGTCAGGTTTCTCCTGACGGAGGATCTCGGTGAGGCGCCCGAGCGCCGCGAGGTTCATCCGCCGCACGCCGAGATCGTGCGCCGGTTGCCCCGGCGGACAGCGGGCGCCCCAGAAGACCTGATCGGCGTGATAGACGCAGAGGACAGGCTCGAACCGGGCGGGGAGCTTGTTGATGAGCTCGAGGATCTGCCCCTCGGTCCCCCCCTGCTGAAGGTTGGGGATGAAGAAGAATATTTTCGTGCGCTTCATGCCGCCTCTAGCCGCGCCGCTTGGCGCTCCAGGCACCGAGCCGGGCGCGCGCGCCGGCGACCAGCCGTCGCTCCTCGGGGGCCAGGCCGAGCAGCCCCAGCGTCGTCAGGTAGCAGGCCAGCCCGGCAACAATCACCAGCGGGATTCGCAGGCCGGCCGGTGCGACGAGGCCTTCGAGCGCCAGCTCCGCGGTCAGGGCGGCAGCCGCGGCGGCGAGCGGTTTGAGGACCGTCCGGTCGAACGGGTAGACGCCAAACCCCACCCGGACCTCGATCAAGACCAGCAGGTGAAGCAGCGTCACGCTGCCCAGCGCCGCCCAGGCGGCCCCCATGAGACCGAGGCGAGGGATGAGCGTCACGCCGAGAACGATGTTGACCACCGCCACCACGACGTTGTTCTGCAGGATGATCCGGGACCGTCCGCCACCGATCATGATCCATCCCATCAGACCAAACGAGACGTTGACCCATTGGCTGAGCGCCAAGATGGCGAGGGCAGTCGCCCCCTCCTGGAAAGCTGAGCCGTAGAGCGACAGCAGATCGCGCCGGAGCACGATCACCGTCAAGGCGATCGGCGTGGCGACGGTGAAGACCCAGCGGTTCATCATCACCAGGTTTTGCCGAAGCCGCTGGTGCTGGCCGAGGCTCACCGCCTCGGAGAAGACGGGCGCCGCCACGCTGTCGAAGACCGATCGGGCGCTGGCGATGACCCGACCGATGAACTCCGCGGCGGCGTAGACGCCCGCCGCGCTGGTCCCCACGAACGTCGTCACCAGGATGATGTCCGCCCGCTGAAGGACGGCGTTCAGCAGGTCTCCCGCCGCCAGGGGGAGCGAGAAGCGGACGAACCCCGGCAGCCGGCGGGCCCCCATCGCCCGCCGGAGCTCGCCGCGTCCAAACACCCGGCCCACCGCCAGGATCGCCAACAGCAGGGTGGCCGTCGCGGCGACGACGTGCGCGACCGCCAGCGTGGCCAGCGAGCGGCCGATGAGCGCGGCCGACAGCCCCGCCAGCAGCAGGGAGAGCGGCTCGCCGATCCCCCGGACGTAGAAGTTTGCGCGCGTCACCTTCGCCGCCAGGCTGGCCTGGACCAGGACCATCGTGCAGCCGGCCGCGATCGCCGCCGGCGCCATGATTCGTAACGCCGTCTCCAGCGCCGGCTCGCGCATGAGCCGCGCCAGCGGGCCCGCCGTGGCCATCAGGATCGCCGCCGCAGAGGACGAAAGCACCAGGCAGATCCAGAGCCCGGTGCCGATCGCGCTGCGGACGTTCTCCTCCTCGCCGCGCGCGCGGTGCGCCGCGACGTAACGCAACATCCCGCCCCCAGCGCCGCCGGTCCCGCCGCGGGTCACCAGCTCCAGAATCGCCAGGCAGGCCTGGTAGCTGCCAAACACGGCCCGTCCGAACAACCGCGCCAGCAGCACGTGGGTGACCGACAGCAATGCCTGCGCCGCGACGGAGAGCACCTGCATCCCGCCGCTGCGGGCCGCGTGCGAGATGTCCTGCAGCTTCTCGCGGTCGGGGGTTTCGCTGTCGCTGGTGCCGGCGGATGCCATCGGTCGCCTGCGACCGGAATAGCATGAAACCCCGACGCCCAGCGGCGCTCGCTGGCGCTCGGCAAGGGACCAGATGATCGCGGGCCGACCCGCGGAGCCGACCGGCGCCGTGGTAGCCTTCCCGTCGCCGCGTGAATCTCTTCGCCCGAATTTGATCTACTGCCGGTGAGCGAGCCCCAGGTGAGAGCAGTTTTCTTTCTGCAAGGGGAGCGCGTCCCGGCCGCGCGCGCGCGGGGGTTCGCGTTGGCACGCGCTCTTGCAGCACGCGGCGTGACCTGCGCGTTGCGCATCGCGCGCCCCAGCGTCTACGGAGACACGCGGCTTCCTTGGCCGCTCGATCGGCCGCGCTGGCTCTATGTGCCCTTCGCGGGGCTGGCGCGTCTCGGGCAACTCCGCGATCTGCGGCAGGATGACGTCATCGTCTTCCAGCGGCCGATGACCGAGCTCCCGACGATAGCTCTCGAACGCTGGGCGGCGCGCGGTCGTAAGACGATCTTCGACTTCGACGACGCCATCTTCGAGCGGCGCTGGGGCGCGGCCTCGAAGTTCCGGCGCCTCGTCGCCCTGGTCGATCGGGTGGCGGCCGGGAACGGCTATTTGGCGGCCGCCGCAGCGGCGCCGGACAAGACGGTGATCGTACCGACGGCCGTCGATACCGATGCCTTCGCCGCCAGACCGCCGAGCGCCGCCCGCGGACGAGAGGTGGTGGTCGGCTGGACGGGGCTCTCCGGCAACTACCCGCACCTGGCACACCGCGCGGCGGGCATCTCGCGCGCGCTCAAACGCACCGGCGCGCGCTTCGTGGTCATCTCCGATCGGCCGCCGTCGCGCGCTCTGGCGGCGCTGAACGCGGAGTTCGTCCGCTGGCGTCCCGAAAGCGAGGTCGAGGATCTCGCGCGGCTCGACATCGGCGTCATGCCACTCCCCGACGGGCCCTATGAACGCGGCAAATGCGCCTTCAAGCTGCTTCAGTACATGGCGCTCGGCCGTCCCGGCGTGGCTTCTCCGGTGGGGGCGAATGCGGAGGTGGTCACCGACCACGTCGACGGGTTTCTGCCCGCGACCGATGAGGCCTGGGAGGAGGCGCTCACCCTGCTCATCGAAGACCCTGCCCGACGAGGGGAGATGGGCGCTCGTGCCCGGGCACGGGTCGAGGAGGCGTACTCGCTGTCGGTGGTGGCCGACCGCTACAAGACCCTCATCGAAACGCTGGCCAGGTGACTACCGCTGGATGCCACGGTAGGCAGCGATCAACGCCCGGTCGGAGACGATCGCCTCCGACCTGGTGCCGAGAAAGAAGACACACGACGCTCCGTCCAGCGCACCCGGGCGCTGCCCGGAGATGTGATCGGTCAGCTCGAAGACGAAGGCGGTGATCCGCCCAAAAAGCGCCAGCGCTTTGGCGATCCGGGGGGAACGGGCCCAGGAGGCCAGGAAGTATCGCCACGCCCAGGCCAGCGCGGTCCCGGGCCCGGCGACCGCGCCGCTCTCGATCTCGCCGAAACGGCGGAACAGACGGCGGTGCCCCAGGTGGCTGAAGCGGGTGAAGTCGTAGCCGCAAAGGTGGACCTGCTGCATGAAAGGCGTCTCGGCGTAGACGATCCCGTTCGGTTTCAGGACCCGGTGGATCTCCTCCACGCAGCGCCAGGGATCCGCCACGTGCTCGAGCACGGCCTGCGCCACCACGGCGTCGATGCTGCCGTCCCGGAACGGCAGATCGTGCCCGTCGCAGAAGACCGACGCCTTCGAGTCGGGGGAAGGGTCGACGTTGATGAGACGGATCGCCGGCTCACCCGTCAGCGCGCTCATCCCTTTGCCGCAGATGCCACCGCCCACCAACAGCACCACCGGGCTGGCGGTCCGTTCGAGCAGCAGCCGCTTCATGGTCTCGAAGCAGCGCACGGCGGAGAGGTTCACCGATGGAGAGGGAAGCCGGCTGAGCAACAGGCGGGCCTTCCCACCGGTGCAGGCGGCGGTCGTGCTCCCCACTTCGGCGCAGCGGCCGCGCTCATAGTCGCGGTGAACAAAGACCGACCGATCCTCGGCGATGAGCACGGGACGGCCGGTGACGACGGGGTACGATCGTCCACAGCAGGCGTCGCGACAATGAAGAAGACCGTCGACCTCGGGCATGAGACCGCCCTTGCAGGCCGGGCAGCAAAGAATCTCCAGAAAGTTGTGGGCGGCCTCCAGCATGGTGAGCTCGGGAGGCACCTTACCGCCGACCGCGATCGATCTGTGAGGCCCCACCACGGCCGGCCCTCATGAGTGTCCGATCGACGCTTCCGGCGCATCGACGAAGGTCTGGAACCAGAGCTCCAGCCAGAGCAAGTTCCAGAGCCGCAGGCCGTGATCGATGCGCCCGGAGTCGTGCTCGTCCATCAGCCGCTCGACGGTCGCGCGATTGAACAGGCCGCGCTCGTAGACCCGCGCGGAGGAGAGCGTGTCGCGCAGCATCGGGCGCAGCTCGCCGCGCAGCCAGCGGGCGTGCGGGATGCTGAAGCCCCGCTTGCGGCGGTAGAGGATCTCGTGCGGCAGCAGATCGCCCAGCGCCTTGCGCAAGAGCCACTTGCCACGGAAGCCCTTCATCTTCATCTCCGAGGGGACGCTGGCGGCGAACTCGAGCAGCACGTGATCGACCAGCGGACAGCGGACCTCGAGCGAGTTGGCCATCGAGGCGATGTCGACCTTGGTGAAGATGTCGTCGCAGAGGTAGACCTTGGTGTCAAGCTCGAGCAGACGGCCGAGCGCGTCGCCGGCGCTGCCTCCGGCCAGCGTCTCGTCGAAGAGCGCGCGCCCCGCGTCGGCCCCGGCGGCGGCGAACTCCGGCGTGCAGAGCAGGCCGAGCTGCTCCTGCGTGAAGTTTCCGAACTGCGCCAGGTAGCGGGGGGCGTCGTCCATCTGGATCCGGCGGGCGTGCGTCCGCACCGTGGCGCCGACCTCACCCCAGAAGCCGGCTTGCCGCCCGGGGAAGGTTCGCTCGATGAGCCGCGCCGCCGGCATCACCAGCGCGCGCGGCAGGAGACGAAAGAGGCGCGCCAACTTCTCGTGCGCGTAGCGGGTGTATCCGGCGAACGCTTCGTCACCGCCGTCGCCGGAGAGCGCGACCGTCACGTGCTTGCGGGTCATCTCCGACAGCAGGTACGAGGGCAGCGCCGAGGGATCGGCAAACGGCTCGCCGTAGAAGCGGACCAGCTTGGGGAGCAGCTCGGCGGCGCGTGGCCGCAGCACCTCCTCGTGGTGGTCCGTCTCGTAGAGCTTGGCGACCTTGCGCGCGTACTCCACCTCCGAGAAGTCCTTCTCCTCGAAGCCGATGGAGAAGGTCTTCACCGGCTTGGCGCCGACCTTGCTCATGATGGCGACCACCGCCGACGAATCGATGCCGCCCGAGAGAAAGGCGCCCAGCGGCACGTCGGAGACGAGGCGCAGCTTCACCGACTCGAACAGGAGATGCCGCAGCTCTTCGATGAGCGTCGCCCACCGGGCGCGGCCGCGGCGAGAACGCCAGCTGCCAGTATTTCTCTTCACGGAGCTGGCCGTTCTCGTAGAGCGCGATCTGGCCCGGGGCCAGCTTGCGCACCCCTTCGATCGCCGCGTACTTGGTGGGAACGAAGCCGAGCGACAGATAGGCGTGCAGCGCGCGCGCCTCGGGCTTGCGCGCGATGTCGTCGTCGCAGAGGAGCGCCCGCAGCTCGGAGGCGAACGACAGCCTCCCGCGCCCCGAGGTGAAAGAAGAGTGGCTTCTTCCCCAGGCGGTCGCGCCCGAGGAGGAGACGCCGGCGCGGCGCGTCCCAGATGGCGAAGGCGAACATGCCGCGCATCTTGGCGACGAACGACGGGCCGTGGAGGCGGTAGAGCTCGAGCAAGACCTCGGTGTCGGACCTGGTCCGCAGCGCGACGCCGGCCGCGCGCAGCTCGGCGGCGAGCTGGTGAAAGTTGTAGATCTCGCCGTTGAAGACCAGGGTCACCTGTCCGTCGGCGCTGACCATCGGCTGGTTGGCATCGGTCGACAGATCGATGATCGCCAGCCGGGCGTGACCGAAGACGGCAGGACTGTCCTCGCGCACCGCCGAGGCGTCGGGGCCGCGATGATGGATCGCCTCCGTCATCGCCTGCACGAGCCCCCGCGCGCTCTCCGGCGAGCGCGGCGTCCCCGGACCGATCCCGACGTGACCCGCTATCCCGCACATGGCGTCTGCTCCAGCGGCCTATGCAATCCGTGTGACGATCAGTCGGGGCGGTAGCCGAAATCGCCACGGGCGAGGATCGCGTCGGCGTGCGCGCGCTCTTCCGGCAGGTCGACCTCCAGCCAGCCGTGCCCGCTGATGTCGCGGCAGAGCGGCGGATGCCCGCCGTCGGCCAGCCGCGCCAGCACCCGCTCGACGTGAATCGCCCGCCCCTCCTCGGCCTGCGCCGCCTCGACCGCGGCCCAGTAGCGATTGGCCGCGGCGGCCGGCACCTTGGTCATCCCCACGTACCCGGCGTCGAAGGTGGCCAACGTCTTGGAGATCCTGTACACGCGGCCGCGCACGTCGCGCTCCACCTTCATGTCGTCGGCGCCCAGCGTCCGGTCGGTGTCGATGAAGGCCGTGACGTCGGAGGCGTCGGCCGCCGCCAGCGCCGCGATGGGCGCCCGGTAGATGTGGTCGACGTTCATCAGCAGGAGCTCGTCGACGACGAGCGCGCGCGCCGCCAGCAGCGACACCAGGTTTCCGTCGCGGAAAGCGCGGTTCTCGATCAACGTCACCGGCAGCTCCCGCGCTGCGACCTCGGCCGCCACCTGATCGAACCCGTAGCCGCCGACGACGATGATGCCCTGCGCGCCCGCCGCCCGCGCGAAGCGCACGGCGTGGACCAGGAGCGGCTCGCCACCGACCGGGATGAGCGCCTTGGGGAGCCGCTCGGTCAGCGCGCCGAGGCGGCTCCCGAGGCCCGCCGCCAGCAGCACCGCCTGCATGCTGCAGCCCTACCGCGTGGCCGGAACTCGGCTGGGCCGAGCGGAGTCCGTCGCAGGGGGGCGTGGGGCCCCTCCCAGGGTCTCCACAGCTGATCGGGCCGGAGCTCGCCTGGGCCGCGCCACGTCTGATTGAAACAGCTCCGCCAGGGCGGCGAAGCGCCGCACCACCGGGACCTGCGGAAAGCGCAGCATGAAGCGCTCGGGCGAGAACGTCGTCGCCACCGCCACGAACGGCACCCCTTCACGCTCCGCGATCTCACCGTCGTGCAGCGAGTCGCCCACGAACAGCATCTCCTGGCGATCCAGCTGGAAGAGGCGCGAGGTGGCGTCGAAGTGCGGGCGCCCCTTGGCCAGGCCACCGCCGAACCCGAGCGTCAGGTCGAACTTGAAGTCCGAGGCGCGCGCGAACGTCTCGACGTTCTCCACCCCGTTGTTCGAGGAGACGACGATCCGCACGCCAGCCGCGCGGAGACTCTCCAGCGTTCGACGCGTCTCGGCCGGCATCTGGATCGCGCTGCAGCGGGCCGGCTTCTGCGACTCGAACATCTCGGAGGCCCGCGCGTTGCGCAGATCGCCCGGATAGATCTCCTCCAGCTGGCCGGCGAACGGCAGCCCACAGGTCGCCAGGTAGAGCTCGCGCGCCAGGATTCCGGGCGTCTCGTACACCTTCTCCATCACCTCGGCGGCGATCTCCGCCAGCGTCGGCATGCTGTCGATGAGCGTCCCATCGAGGTCGCAGAGCAGGGCCCGCGGCAGCGGCAGCTGGGTGAGCGCGGGACGGCGGGCGACTCCGGCTGCTCCCGCAATTCCGACCCGGAGCGACTGATTGCCGAGGGCGGGAGCGGCGAAGGACCCTGAAGCCGACATGGAGCACGGGAAAAGCAAGGCTGACGCCAGTCGCCAATGTTCTCCTAACAACCTGAAATAACGTCAGTTCATCGCCTGCACCGGACCGAAGTGTTTAATTCCTGACAGATCGCGTGACGAGTTTCCAACATCCAGGCGACAACCCGCGTCGGCGAGCTCAGGCACCGGCGACCAGCGTCGGCGAGCTCAGGCGCCGACGACCAGCGTCGGCGAGCTCAGGCGCCGACGACCAGCGTCGGCGAGCTCAGGCGCCGACGACCAGCGTCGGCGAGCTCAGGCGCCGACGACCAGCGTCGGCGAGCTCAGGCGCCGACGACCAGCGTCGGCGAGCTCAGGCGCCGACGACCAGCGTCGGCGAGCTCAGGCGCCGACGACAATAATGAACTGCCAGTTGTTGGCCTCGATCCCGTAGCCGAAGTCGACGCCGACCAGGGGGACCGCGACCGAGCGCAGGAAGAAACGCAGCCCCACCCCCACGTCGTTATGAATGGCGTCGCGGTTGAACCCGTAGGGCAGCCCGGTGGGAAAGGTCCGCCCGTCGGATGTGTCGCGCTGGATGTACGCCGTGCCGTAGCCAACACCACCGTTGGGATCGGTCACCGGCGTGCCGGTGGGCGCGTCGCGGAACCAGACGGCCTGCACGTCGTAGAACCCCAGCGCGCGAAAATCGAGCGAGCCGACCGAGAAGAGCGGGAAGTGGTATTCGACCTTGCCGCCAAGCTGCGTGTCGCCGCGAAACTGCTGCCCCAGGTAGCCGCGCAGGTTCGACCCACCGGCGGTGTTCTCGTTCCAGAATGGCAAGTTGTGGCCGGCGACCGCGCCGAAGGAGTAGATGAGGTTGTGTGACCGGAAGAACTTGATCCCCTGCTCCCAGCTGGCGCCGGCGCGCCAGAAGGTGAAGTCGCTGCCGAACGCCGAGCTGCCGTAGTCGAGGTTGCCGCTCAGCGCCTCGCCGGTCATCACCGCGAACTCGCGGGCCCGGAAGTCGAAGCTCAGGTTTGCGCGGCCGAAGCCCGAGGTCCCGACCCTGGTCGCGGGAACGAGGTGCGTGCTGGGGTCCGACGGGAGATCTGAGCCGGTCGACATCGTGGGATCGACCGGATCGACCCCGCTGCTGAAATAGGAGAACTTCTCCAGGTGCCAGGCCACCTGGGTCTTCACCCGGCGCATCCAGGCCACGCCGAAGGCCGGCTCGAAGCCGTACGAAAAGAGCCGCGTCTCGCGGAACTCGAAGGGATCGGCCAGCGTGGCGAGGCCGTTCATGGGGGTCATGCCCGAGTTCTGGTACTCGGGGATCACGTTCCGCTGCACGAGGCCGCTGAGCTGCCAGTACATCCAGGTTCCGAACAGCGACGGGTCGCGATAGGCGATGAGCGCGCCGGAGTCGATCTGCGCCAGGCGCGCGCCGATGAGGAGCTGCTTGCCGCGGCCAAACAGGTTCCCGTGCACGAAGAGCAGACCGATCGACTTGTTGTTCGACGACCAGGAGGCGGTGGGGACCGGCGCCCAGGGGAACTTGTCCTTGACCGAGATGTTGATCCGCACGCCCGAGCCATGCGGCTCCCACCAGACGTTGACGTCGGCGAACAGGCCGGTGGTGTTGAGCCGCTCCCGCGCCAGGTCGAGCGTGTCGGCCTCCAGCGTGTCGCCGATGGAGACCCCGGCGACCGAGAGCACCGTCGACTCCTCGGTGCGCTGGTTGTCGAGCACACGGACGTCGGTGATCTCTTCCCCCACCGCCAGGGCCGACCGGGGCGAAATCATGACGCCAAGGCCGACCAGCGCGACCAAGAGCACTCCCCGCGCAGCAAGTCGAAGCGAGGCCATGGTCCAAGGATATCGGTGAGAAGGCGATTCGTAAACAGCAAGCGCCCGAGGTACGCCCAGACACACACATGTAGAACGCGGAAAACACGGTGATTGGCAGCTCACCCGACGGTGAAATCCTGGTAACGTTCGGCGCGGATGGCGCCCCCCGCGCATAGTCGAGTCAGCCGTTACCACCGCTGGCTCACCCGAAATCCCACCCTGGTTCTGGTTGGCGCGCTCCTCGTCGCCGCGGCCTCGGGCTTGCTGGCGTCGCGCCTGCAACTCAAGACCGCCTTCTCCGAGCTGCTCCCCAGCAACGATCCCGGCGTGGTGACGCTGACCCGCACGCAAAAGCGGATGGGGGACATGTCGCTCCTGCTCATCGGCGTGCGCTCCCCCGACTACGCGGCGAACCTGCGCTACGCCGAGGCGTTGACCCAGAAGCTGCGGGCCCTGCCGCCGACGGTGGTGAGCCTGGCCACCTACGACGTCCGGGATCTGCGGGCGTTTTACGAGACCAACAAGTGGCTGTTCGTCTCGGAGGAGAACCTGGAGTCGATCCGCGATCGCCTGCGCGACGAGATCACCAGGCGCAAGAACCCGCTCTACGTCTCGCTCGAGGAGCCGGAGCCGATCGACCAGATGCAGAAGCGCATCGAGCGCCACGACGGCCTCGACGAGCGCTTTCCCGGCGGCATCTTCAGCAGCAACAGCGGCGAATACGTCTGGATCGCCGCGCTGCCGCCCGGCGGCCTCTTCGTCGAGCACGCCGGCGAAGCGCTCTACAACGCAGCCAACGAGCTGATCAAGAACGATCCCCCCTCCCGCTATCACCCGCAGATGACGGCCCAGGTGACGGGGCCGATCGCCACCGGGATCGCCAACCGCCAGGCGGTGGTCGACGACATCATCATGGTCACCACCATCTGCGTGGTGGTCGTGATCCTCTCCATCGGCTTTTACTTCCGCCGGCTGCGGGCCATCCCGCTGACCGGGATCCCGGCCGCCATCGGCGCCGCCGTCGCCTTCGCCGTCGCCGATCTGGCGTTCGGCTACCTGACCGAGTCGACGTCGTTCCTGGGATCGATCATCGTCGGCAACGGGATCAACTACGCCATCGTCCTGATGTCGCGTTACGAGGAGCACCGCGCGCGCGGCGCCGATCCCGACACCTCTTTGGAAGCGGCGCTGGCCGGTGTCTGGCGCGGAACGCTGGTGGCGTCCATCTCTGCCTCCGCCGCCTACGCTTCGCTCATGGTGACCAGCTTCCGGGGCTTCTACCAGTTCGGCGTGATGGGCGCCGTCGGCTCGCTGGCCTGCTGGGCGGCGACCTTCACCGCGGTCCCTGCGCTGCTGGTGCTGCTCGATCGCCGACCGGGGCGGCTCTCCCGCCCCAGCCGGCCCCCCATCGAGTTTGGCCCGCTGGCACGCCTGCTGGCGCGGCGGAGCGGCACGGTGACGGCGCTGTTCACCTTGCTGGCCATCGGCGGCGCCGTCGGGGCGCGCCACTTCTTGAAGGACCCCTTCGAGTACGATTTCAGCAAGCTCGCCGCCAAGCTCAAGACCAGCACCTCGGCGCAGGAGTTCAACCACAGCGTCGATCACCTGTTCGGCCGGTGGCCCTCCCCCACCATTGTCCTCGCCGACAGCGTCGACGAGGTGGAGCCGATCAGGCAGGCGATCCGCAAGCAGGATCAGGATCTCCCCGGCCCCGACGTGATCGGGCAGGTGGTCACGATCTGGGACATGCTCCCCGGCACGCCCGAGGTCCAGGAGCGCAAGCTGGCGCTGATCGCGCAGATTCACAAGCTGACGCACGACCCCTCGCTGGAGGTCTTGAACGACAAGGAGCGGGCCGACCTGGCCAAGATCAACCCCCCGACCGGGCTGCGCGAGCTGGCGCCGGCCGATCTGCCACCGTTCGCCCGGCGGCCCTTCACGGAGGGCGACGGCACCATCGGCCGCGTCGTGCTGGTCTACCCTCCAGAGCAGGGGATCTCGGTCTGGAACGGACGCGCCCTGCTGCGGATCGCCTCGGTCCTGCAGTACCTGCACCTGGCGAACGGCAAGGTGATCGAGACCTCGGGATCGGCGGTGGTCTTCGCCTCGATGATCCGATCGATCCTGCGCGATGGGCCGATCGCCACCCTGGCCTCCTTGGTGGCCGTCCTGATCATCATCTCCTTCACCATTCGCCCCGCGGCCGCCGCGCTGATGGCGCTCGGCACCTTGCTCCTCGGCGTCCTGATGATGGTTGGGGCCGCCGGCTGGGCGGAGGTGCGGGTGACATTCCTCAACTTCATCGCCTTGCCCATCACCTTCGGCATCGGGGCCGAATACGCGCTCAACGTCATCACCCGCTACCGCGAGGAGCGGGACATCGGGCGGGCGGTCATCTCCACCGGCGCGGCGGTCGCGCTCTGCTCTTGGACCACCATCGTTGGATACGGTTCGCTGCTGGCGGCGCGCAACCGGGCCCTGCAGGGCTTCGGCCTGATGGCGATCCTGGGGGAGATCTCCTGCCTTTCGGCCGCCATCGTGGCGCTTCCGGCCGTGCTGCTCTGGCTGCGGACGCGACCACTCTACGAGCACCACCCACGGACCGGGGAGATCGCGGAGGAGCCGCCGCTCGACCGCCAGCCCCCTCCCACCTCGACGATTTGAGGGGGCCGTGGCCGCGCCCGGCCTCGGCGCCGCGGTCAGTGGCGCAGACGAAGCACGCCAGCGGTCGAGGCGATGAGGAAGATCCCCATCGCCACCCAGATGAGGCCGAAGGTGCGGTGGCGGCGACGCGCCCGTGCGCTCTCAGGCGTGTCGGCGGTGATCTCGCGCGAGGCGTCGCGGCGGCCGAGCGTCGCCGCCCGCACGGCGCCGCCGATGGTCAGGACCGCGCCGATGACGTAGAAAAAAAGAGGCGGGATGACCAGATTCATGACTCAGCTGGCGACCTCCACGGCTTTTAGCTCGCGGATGACGGTAACCCGAATCTGCCCCGGAAACCGCATCTCGTGGGAGATCTTTGCGGCGATCTCGCTGGAGAGGTTCACGGCACCCAGATCGTCGACCCGGTTCTCCTCGACGTAGATCCGGACCTCGCGCCCCCCCTGCACCGCGTAGGCCTCGGCGACGCCGCTGAAGCCCCGCGTGATCCGCTCCAGATCCTCGATGCGGGTGAGGTAGCTCTCGTCGGTCTGGCGGCGCGCGCCCGGCCTTCCCCCCGACATCGCGTCGGCGGCGGCCACCAGATAGGCGTAGGCGCTGTTGAACGGTTCGTCGGTGTGGTGGGCGCCGATGGCGTTGGCCACCGCCTCGCTCTCGCCCAGCCGGCGCGCGTAATCGGCGCCGATGACGGCGTGCGATCCGTCGAGCTCGTGGGTCAGCGCCTTGCCGATGTCGTGCATCAGCGCCGCCCGGCGCGCCAGCTGAAGATCGAGCCCCAGCTCGTCGGCCATCATCCCGCACAGGTAGGCGGCCTCGACGGCGTGCTTCCACTGGTTCTGCGTGTAGCTGGTGCGGTAGTTGAGCCGGCCGACCAGCTTGACGATCTCCGGGTGCGCGGCGGGGATCTCCAGCATCGAAAACGCGCGCCGCCCGAGGTCGGCCAGCTCGGCATCGAGCGCGGCGGCGATCTCGCGCGCGCCCTTGGCCACCACCTCCGGATCGCGCGCCAGCGCCGGCTGCCGCTGCAGGCGCGCCAGCGCACGCCGCGCCACCTCGCGCCCCACGCCGTCGAGCCCCTCGAGACGGATGGTGTCGTGGTGCTCGGAGAGCGCCAGCGTCACGCCGGCCACGCTCTCGATGGCGCGCAGGTTGGCCTCGTCGCGGCCGATGATTGTGGCGCCGGTCTCCCCGGGCGGCAGCGGCAGCACCGCCTGGAGGCGCTCGGTCAGATAGTGGCCGTAGAAGCGCCCCACGGCGATCCCCATGATCCGCTTGGCCCCCTTCACGGCGTTGTCGGCGGCCGCCTCGGCGGCGGCGCGCTCGGACCGCGCGCTGACCATCCGCGTCTCCTCGATCTCGGCCTCGCGGATGGCGTCGACGGCCTGGCGCACCGTCTCGGCCGCCGCACGCTCGAGAGCGCCCCTCCGTTCCCGATCGATCGCCTCCACCTCGGCGCGGGCTCGCGCCGCCTCGACTTCGTGGGCCGCGACCCGCGCCCGTTCCGCCTCGACCCGCGCTTTCCCCTCGGCCAGGAGCGCCTCGAGCTGCCCGTGCTCCGCCTCGCGCGCGTCGAGGGCCCGGCGCTTGGCCTCGATCTGCCCGGCCCGGGTTTGCAGCGTCCCCTCCGCCGCCGCGCCGGCCGCGCGCGCCTCGTCGCGGCCATTGCTCTCGGCAGCGCGCAGCATCTCGGCCCGCTCCATCTCGCCGGCGCGGGCCATCGCCGCCGTGAGCTGCCGGATGCCGGCCGAGAGCAGCACCGCGCGCTGGTGCGCCAGGCGCCGGCCCAGCCACACCCCCAGCCCCGCGGTCACCGCCGCGACGACGATCAGCGCGGCGAGCGAGGTCTGCATCTACGTCCGCCCGAGCAGGGTTACCCCTGGCCGATAGCCAGGCCGAGGTGCTCGCGGACCACGAAGTACTCCTCCGAGATCGACCAGAGGAGCAGGTCGCGAATCTTGTCCTTGGGATCGGCGACGCCGATCGAGACCGGCTCGGTCTGCACCAGGCGCGCGGCCACGTCCAGATCGTTGCAGATGAGGAAGCCGGCGCGGGTGGCGGTCATGTCGACCGCGTTCGACCACTTGTGGATGTCAGCCTCGCCTTTGCCGGCGACGAAGCGCTGCACCACGGCGCCCAGCTGCTCGAGCGCCTGCGGCGGCACCGTCCGCTTCAGCAGATCGAGGTACTGGTTCACCGGCTGTTGCACGTCGGCCTTCACCTCCAGCTTGGGGTGCACCAGCTTGAGCGCCGCCAGAAAGACGACCTTCAGCTCGGCGACCGTCGGCACGACCGTCGGCCAGCGGACGAAGTGATCCGGCCGCATGAACGTCAGACGCTTGCCGATGACGTAGGCCAGGTCCTTCTCCGGCCGCCCCTGCAGGAGGCTCGACCCCACCACGAAGGAGGGGAGGAGGTGGGCCTTCTCACGCGCGTTGGCCAGATCCAGCTCGCCGGGTGATTCCGGCCGGAGATAGAGCTCCGGCTGCGGCACCCCCAGCACCTGGTTGACGTAGTTGAACACCTTGCTGAAGAGGAGCTGGTCGGTCGCCACGTCGCGCCGGTCCTTGCGCTTGAGCCCCCAGTCCTTGTGCTCCTTGGCGCGCGCTCCGGCCACCGCCTGGCTGACGGTGGCGAAGATGTGCGAGACGACCCGGTCTTCGTCGGGGTGATAGATGTTCTTCCAGAGGTCCTCGGTGAGGCGGGCCTTGGCCCGGACGAAGCCCTTCGGCCTGTACTGCTCGAAGAACTGCTGCTCTTCAGCGTCGGCCTTGCGCAAGAAGGCCATCGCCGCGCCGACGCACCAGGCGCGGTCGTACTGCTGCATGGCCATGAAGAGGCCGCGCAGCGTCTTCATGTAGACCGCCATCTGACCGAAGTCCTGCGTCACCTTGATGAGGTGGCGGTACTCGTTGACCGCCTTGTCGTAGGACTCCGGGCCCGACAGCTGATAGAGCTCGGCCAGGATCTGGTGGCGCGCCGTCGCGTCCGGATCGAGCTGCACGCAGACCTCGAAGGCGGCGGTCGCCGACTTGAAGTCCTTGAGGCGCGAACGATAGATCTCGCCCAGGCCGTGCCAGAGGGCGACCTGCGTCGCCTTGCGCTCGGCGGGCGGCTCCTGCCCGAGGCGCTTGATCATCCGCCGGAAGTTGCGCTCCTGGTTCTTCCAGTCCTTCTTGGCGGTCATGATCTTGTCGATGCGCTCGAAGGCCTTCAGATCGTCGGGATCCTCGTCGAGCGCCTGGTTGTAGATCTCCACTGCCTCGTCGGTGGAGTGCAGCTCGTAGTTGGCGATGTTGCCGGCGGCGACCAGGTAGCGGGCCTTGACCTTGCCGCTCTCGATCTCCGCCAGCTTGCTGAGGATCTCCATCGCCTTCTTCCACTGCTTGGTCTCACTGAAGAGGTCGAGGAGGTCATGCAAGAGCTGGCGATCGTTGGGCTTGAAGTTGAGCGCCTCGAGATGCGCGGCGATGGCCTTCTGCGGGTTGGCCAGCTTGTCCTTGTAGATCCCGGCGATCTCCTCGGAGAGGGTGAACTTCTCGTCGCTGGTCGTGCCGGTCGAGGCCATCAGCGCGCGCTTCTGCTTGATGACCGCCTCGAAGTCGCCGGCGTCGGTGTAAAGGTCGATGAGCGCCTGCAGCGTCGCCCGGTGCCCGGGCTGAATCTCCAGCGCCTTCTCGAACATGTTGACCGACTTGGTGCGCTCGTTGAGCTTCAGCTTGATGCGCCCCAGCCGGTAGAAGATGTCGACGATCTCGTCGTCCTTCTGTGTATCGCGGTGGTGGACCAGGATCGTCTGGTAGATGCGGAAGGCGTCGTCCCAGTGCTCGAGCCTGTAGAGCAGCCCCGCCCGATCCACGAGCGTCGGCAGGTAGGTCGAATCGAGATCGTAGGACTGCTTGTAGTACTTGAGCGCCTTCTCGTTTTCCCCCAGGCGATCGGCCGCCTTGGCCAGCCGGTGATAGAGCTGCGTCAGCTCGCGGTTGGTCTTGCGATCCGCCTTGCGCGCCAGCATCTCGAGCAGCGGCACCAGCGGCGCCCACTCCTCGCGCTTGAAGTAGATCTGCGACAGCGGCTCGGCGGCCTCGACATGCTCGGGATCGAGCTGCATGACGCGCGCGAACAGATCGCCCGCCTGTGACTCGTCGGAGAGCTTCTCCTGGAAGATCTTCCCCGCCTCGTGCAGGAGGCGCGTCTTCTCCAGCGGGTTGACCGTGGCCGCCTCGGCGCGGACCATGAGCTGCGCGGCCTTCTGCCAGTCGCCACGCCGCTTGTAGATCCCCAGCAGCGAGAGCATCGACGGCACGTGGGCCGGATCCTGCGACAGCGCCTCGACCAGGTACTCCTGGGCGGGCTCCGGATCCTGCATCTGCTCGTCGAACACCTTTCCCAGTCGATAGTTGAGGTCGACCTTCTCCTTCGGATTGCTGCTGATCCGAATGAGCCGCCGCATCACCTCCACCGCCTGATCCCACTGGGAGGTCTCTTCGTAGAGGCGCGCGATGCCGGCCAGCGCCTCCGGATGCTCGGCCTCCACCGAAAGGACGTCGTTGTAGGAGTCGATGGCCTTGTCGAGATCGCGCAGCTCGGTCTCGTAGACCTGACCCATCTTGGTGAAGATCTGGATCCGCTCGGTCCCGTCGCTGGTGACGCTGAGGTGCTTGCGGTAGGTCTCGACCAGCGCCTCCCACTTGCGCTCCTGCTGATAGAGGCGTTCGAGATCGCGGTAGGCCTTGGCGTTCTTCTCGTCGATGAGGAGGATCTTCTCCAGCACCTCCGCCGCGCGGTCCGGCTTGGCGAAGTTCTCCTCCCAGATCGTCGCCATCTTCTGGTAGGTGGCGACCCGATCCTCCTCGGGGGGCGAGACCTCGAGGCGGTGCTCCAGGTTCTCGAGGTACTCCTCCATCCGCCCGGTCTTCTCGTAGAGAGTGTCGAGCGCGGTCAGCGCCGGCAGGTTGCGGGGGTCGACGGAGAGGACCTCCTTGTAGGCCTCGACGGCGCGATCGTTGTCGCCCAGGCGGTCTTCCCACAGCTCGCCGACCTGCAGCTTCAGCTTGATCGCCTGCTCGGTGTCGTCGACCACCTGCGACTTCTTGGCCAGCACGTCGACCAGGCGATCCCAGGCCTGGGTGCGCCTATAGAGCCTTTCCAGCGCGTTGATGGCGTCGATGCAACGCTCGTCGGTGTCGAGCGCCCGCTGGTAGGCGTTCACCGCCTGCGTGGCATCGCCGACCTGGCCCTCGTAGGTGTCGGCCAGCTGCAAGAGGATGTCGACCCGCGCCGTCGGCTCGGTCTCGCACTCGGCGTGGCGGGCCAGCACGGTGACGAGATCGTTCCAGCGCTTCTGCTTGCGGTAGAAGTCCTCCAGCGCCTGCAGCGCGCCGATGTGCGCGTTGTCGAGCTGCAGGGCCTGTTGCGCCGAGGCGATGGCGTAGTCGACGTGGCGGAGCGCCGAATCGTACCAGCGGGCGATCTTCACCCACAGGTCGGCCGCCTGCTTGGTATCGGCGATCCCCTGCACCACCTGCGTGTAGTCGCCGATGAGCTCGTTCCACTTGTCGGCGGCCGTCGCCAGCCGCTGCAGCTCCTGCGCGACCTGATCGTTCGAGTAGTCCTCGCGGAAGGCCGCCTGCAAGGTCACGAACGCGCTGTCGCGATCGTCGAGCTGCTGCTCGTAGATCTCCGCCACCTGCACCAGCAGCGTGATCCGCGCCGGCGCGTCGGCCGCGAACTCGGTCCGCGCCAGCAGGAGGTCGACCAGCTTCATCCAGCTCTTGCGCTGGCGATAGAGCTGCTCGAGCTCCAGGGAGGCCGCCTGGTGCCCGGGATCGATCTGCAGCACGCGCTCGTAGACCTGCGCCGCGGAGCCGCCGTCGCCGATCTTGTCAGCCCACAGCGAGGCCGCCTGCATGAGGACGTCGACCCGCTCGGTCGGGTTGGCCAGCGCCTCCACCCGCCGCTCGAGGATGTCGACCGCCTCTTCCCAGCGCGCCTCCTGCATGAAGAGGCGCTCCAGCGCCGCCAGCGCGCGGAAGTCGGAGGTGTCCAGTTCCAGGACTTCGCGCCAGGCGTCGATCGAGTCCTGCGTGCGCATGAGGGTCTCGCCCTCGAGCTCGCCGAGCTGCGCGAACAGCTCCTTCAATTCGTCGCTCTCGATGCCGCTGCCACCCAGCTGACCGACCTGGATCAACCGGCGCAGCGCCTGCGACAGCTCTTCCCAGGCCCCGGCGCTGCGGTAGTTGGCGGCGATGGCGCGGAGCGCGTCGACGTCCTGCGGATCGATCTCCAGGACCTTCTGCCAGCTCTCGAGCGAGTTGCGTTCGCGCGAGAGCTTCTCGCCCCAGATGCGCCCGAGGCGCTTGTAGATGGGAATCTTGGCCTCGACGTCGGCGGTGGCCGCCACCTGCTTGTCGAGGACCTCGGTCAGCGGGGTCCACTCGCCGGCCATCTCGTGCAGATCGGCCAGCCCGGAGAGGGCGATGGCGTCCTCGCCACGGATGTCGACGACCTTCCCCCACAGCTCGACCGCCTTGGCGCGATCGTCGAGGGCGTCGGCGGCCAGCTTGGCCATCCGCGCGTAGCAGTCGGCCAGGCCCATCTCGTCGCTGGTGAGCTCGGCGATCTTCTCGTACACGCCGTAAAGCTCGCTCCAGCGCTCGCCACGGAAGTAGAGCCGCTCCAGCGCGTCGAGCGCCTCGCGCGACTGCGGCTCGTTCTCCAGCACCGCCAGGTAGCTGGCGATGGCCAGAGCACCCTCTTCCAGCGCTTCGGCGTAGACCCGGCCGAGTCGCAGGTTGAGCGAGACCAGCTCGGCGCGATCGTCGGTGGTGGCGATTCGCTGGCGCAGGACGCCCGCCAGGTTCTCGTACATCCCCTGGCTCTCGTAAATGCGATCGAGCGAGGCCAGCGCGGAGGGATCCTTGTCGTGCTCGTTGAGGACGGCCAAGAGCGCCTTTTCGGCGCGCTCCAGATCGCCGAGATCGCTCTCGAAGCTGGCGGCCAGCCGCAGAAGCACGTCGCGGCGCACCGCCGGGGGGCGATCCGCCGACGCCGCTTCGGACATCGTGGTGACGAAGGCGTCCCACTGGTGCGTGGCGCGTCCGAGCCGCAAGAGCTCATCGAGCGCCTGCGACGCCGAGGGGTCTTCCTTGACCGCTTCGGCCCACCAGCCGAAGGCGGCGACCTGATCGACCAACTTGTGCTCGGCGATCTCGGCCAGCCGGCGCAAGAGCGCCTGCCGCTCGCCGACGTCGGTGACCCGACCGAGCTGCACTTCGTGAATCTGGTGCAGCTTTTCCCACTCCTCGCCGGCGCGGTAGAGCGGCTCCAGCACCTCGCCGATCTCGATCTGCATGGTGCCGCCCATGAACATCCGTTCGAGCGCGGCGCGCGTCTCGGGGTGCGCCGGATCGGCGACCAGGATCTCGCGGTAGGCCTCGACCGCCTTGGGGAGATCCATGAGCGCCAGCTCGTAGATCTGCGCCAGGCGGAAGGTGAGCGCGACGCGCTGGTCGTCGTTCGAGGCGATGCCGATCTCCCGGCGAACGATCGCCGACAGCTCCTCCCACTGCTGGGCGCGCCCGTAGAGACGATCGAGCGCGACGAGCGCCTGCTTGCTCTCCCCCTCGACCTCCACCGCCTTGCGGTAGGTGGCGATCGCCTCCTCCGGCTGGTTGGTCTCCTCCTCGTAGACGCGCCCGAGGCGCAGCAGGAGATCGATCTGCCGGCGCGGATCGTCGATCTTCTCCAGCTCGGTGGCGAACAGGGTGGCCAGCTTGGGCCAGTGGCCGGTTTCGGCCGCCAGCCGATCGAGCTGAAAGAGCACGTCCTGATTGGTCGGATCGACCCGCAGCGCGCGCCCGTAGATGTCGAAGGCGGCGTTCTGGTGCGAGAGCCGCCGCTCTTCGATCTCGGCCATCCGGCCCAGCAGCTCGACCCGGCGCAGCGGCTCTTCGGACTGGGCCTGCATCACCTCGTAGACGGCGATGACCCGATCCCACTCGCCGGCGCTCTCGTAGATCGGCTCCAGCACCTGCGCGGCCAAGACGGCCGCCTCCGCTTCGCCCCCCGCCATGAGCGCTTCCAGCGCCTGGACCGTCGGCTCGTGCCCGGGGTCCATGGTGAGCACCTGGCGGTAAGCCTCCACGGCGCGCGCCAGATCCTTGAGGTGCTCGCGCCAGAGCTCGCCGATGCGGAAGCGGAGCGACACCACCTCCCCGGGCGAGGGCGCCATCTCGGTCTGCCGCTCCAGCACGGCCAGGAGGTCGTACCAGCGTTCCAGCTGCTGGTAGAGGCGATCGAGCGCCTGCGCGGCGTCGTAGTCCTCGGGATCGAGATCGATGATCGAGCTGTAGGTCTCGACCGCGCGCTCCGGATCGCCGAGCTCGCGGTCGTAGACCTGGCCCAGCACGAACAGCATCAACTTCTTGTCGGACGGCGTCGTCGCCAGCTCCGCCTTCTTGGCGTAGATGTTCTTGAGATCGTTCCAGCGCGCCAGGCGAATGTAGAGCCGCTCCAGCTGATCGAGCGCCGCGTTGTCGGCGTCGTCGACGGAGAGAACGTGCTGAAACACCTTCACCGCGCTCTCGAGATCCTCGAGGACCTCTTCGTAGAGCTGCGCCGCCCGGTAGAAGAGCGCCTTCTTTTCGGCCGTGCCCTCGACGATCTCCGCCTTGCGCTGGAGCAGCTGCACCAGGTTCGCGTAGTCGCCGCCGCGCAGGTAGAGTTGCTCGAGCGCGTTGGCCGCCTCGAGATCCCGGGGCCACACTTCCAGCGCCGCACCGTAGGCGGCCGCCGCCTGGCGATCGTCGCCCAGGTCGACCTCGCAGAGGCGCGCGATCTTGTGATAGAGCGCGTTCTTCCGCTCCGGATCGGAGACGCCGGTCACCAGCCGCCCATAACGGGCCACCAGATCGTCCAACTTGTCGAGCGCGCGGGCCAGCCGCTCGACGGCGGTCTGCACCTCGGCGTTCTGCGGGTCCTCGGCGAGCGCACGTCCCAGAGCCTCGTAGGCGCGCCCGGGATCGTCGAGGCCGACCTCGTAGCCGTCGGAGATCTGGCGGTAGAGCGCGATCTTCTGCTCGGGATCGGCGGCGTGGCGCGCCTCCACCTCGTAGACGGCGATGAGGCGGGTCCAGTCGCCGCGGATCTTGTAGATCGGCTCCAGCAGGAGCGCGGCGTCGTGCTCGTGCTCGGCGTTGGTGAGGATTCGCTCCAGCGCGGCGATCGTCTCGCGGTGCTCCGGTTCGAGCTTCAGGATCTTCGAATAGGTATCGACCGCGGCGCCCAGCTGATCGAGCTTCAGCTCGCGCAGCGCCCCCAGGCGGCCGAGCAGCGTCACCGTTTCGGCGCCGTCATCCTCGGCGAGCGACAGCTGCCGCTGCAGGTTGTCGGCCAGCTCGCGGAACTCTCCCCGCCCCAGGTACAGGCGATCGAGCGCGCGCAACGCCCGCACGTTCGACGGACTGTCCTGCAGCACGACGTTCCAGGCCACGATCGCCTGCTCGGCGTTGGCCAGCATCTCCTCCCAGACGGTGGCGATGCGGATCCGGATCTCTTCGCGCTCCGCCGCGTCGGTGACCAGCTGCGCCTTCTTCAGCAGCGTGTCGACCAGATCGCTCCAGCGCTCTGTGCGGGTGTAGAGCCGCTCCAGCGCCACCAGCGCCGAGGCGTCCTCGGGCTGGATGCTCTGCGCGCGGCGGAAGTACTCGACCGCGCGATCGGAATGCCCCAGCTTCTCGTCGTAAGCGACCGCCACGACCAGCAGCAGCTCGCGCTCGAGGACCGAGGGCAGCTTTTCTTTCCCTTTGGCCGACAGCGCCTTTTCGTACAGCGTGACCAGCGGCTGCCAGTTGTCGAGGATGTTGGCCAGGTTCTCCAGCGACTCGCGGGCCGGCGTCGACGACGGGCTCTCCGTGAAGGCGCGGGTGTACGCCTCCCAGGCCTGGTCGGCGTTCCCCAGCTGACCTTCCAGCTTGCCGATCCGCAGCAGCAGATCGACGCGCTTGTCGGTCTTCTTTTCGTGGGAAAGCTTGATCCGCTGCACCTCGACGAGGCGCGCCAGGTCGTTGGTCGACTCGTAGATCGGCTCCAGCTCCTGCACCGCCGCCTGCTGCAGCTCGGGGTCGGCGCTCGAGAGATAAGCCTGCAGCGCCGTCCGCGCCCCGACGTGCGTCGGCTCCAGCGTCAGCGCCTCGCGGTAAGCGACCACCGCGCCGGGACCGTCCTCGAGATGCTGCTCGAGGATCGCGCCGCGGCGGAACTTCAGCTCGGCGACGGCGCCCATGTCGGTGGAGAGATCGATCTCGCTGTCGATCGTCTCGGCCAGCTCTTTCCAGCGTCCGAGCTGCTGATAGAGGCGATCGAGGGCCGACAACGCCGGCGCCTGCTTGGGGTCCTGCTTGAGGATGGCGAGATAGAGCTGCACCGCCTTGTCGGGCTGCTTGATCTCGTCTTCGTAGAGGCCGGCCAGCTTGAAGCGGATCGAGAGCTCCTCGTCCTTGCTCTTGGCCAGCTCCAGCTTCTTGTCATAGACGGCCAGCAGGTCGGCGAAGCGCCCCGTCGCCACGAAGAGGCGCTCGAGCGCCCCCACGGCCGCGGGGTCCTTGGGCGAGAGCCCCAGGATCTTCTGGTTGCGCTCGATCGCCAGCTCGGGGTTGCCGAGCTCCGATTCGTAGGCGAAGGCCAGGGTGCCGAGCAGCGCGAGCAGCGCCTGCTCGTCACCGGCCTGGGCCGCACGCGGCAGCGCCGCCTCGTAGGCCGGCACCAGCTCCGCCCAGCCGCGCCCCTCGGTCGCCAGCCGTCGCGAGGTCTCGATCGCCCACCCGTCGGTCGGCGCCTCGGCCAGCGCAGTCAGCGTCACGCGCAGCGCCCCCGGCTTGTCGCCCGCTCCCAGATCGAGCAGCTCGGCCAGCCGCTTGAGACGCGCCGGCCGTTCGCTCCCCGCGGGGGTGTGTTCCAGCTCGACGAACAGCACCTCGGCCAGGTGTTTGACGTCCTTGGCCTTCTCGTAAAGCGGGATCAGCGCCTCGGCGGCCTGCAGGTTCTTGCCGTCGAACGAGAGCGCCTTCTCGTAGGCCTTCTGCGCGCGATCGCCCTTTTGCAGGCGGTCGCGATAGAGCTCGCCGATCTTGTTCCAGAGGCCGACGCGCCCGGCCCCGTCCTCGGACTCCGCCTGCCGCTCGAGCACGCGCACGAGCTCGTCCCACTTCCCCTGCGCGGCGTAGAAGCCTTCCAGCGCGTTCCAGTCCTTGAGCTGGAGATAGAGCTTCTTGAGCGCGTCCTGCGCGCGCCGGTTGTCCGGCTCCTGCGCGAGCAACGCCTGCCAGGCCGCCGTCGCCTGCGCGACGTTCTGCACCTTCTCGCCGTAGAGCACGCCCAGCTTCACGTAGATCGCCGAGCGCCGGGTGGCGTCCGACGCCACCGCCACCTGTCGTTCGAGCACGGCGCCGAGCTCGTTCCACATCTTCTCGCGCTCGTACAGCTTCTCCAGCTCGGTGAGCGCCTCGGCGTTCTCGGCGTCGTCGGCCAGCACCTTTTGCCACAGCTCGATGGAGACCGCGGCCTTCTTCATCTTCTCCGAGGCGAGCTTGGCCACCTCGACCCGCCGCGCGCGGCGCACGTCGGCGTCGGTGATCTTCTCGATCTCGCGCTGATGGACGGCGACCAGCTTCTCCCAGTCGCGGCGCTTCTCGTACATCTGCTTGACGAACGTCAGCGCCTCGGCGTTCTCCGGATCGATCTCCAGGATCGCCTCGAAGGCCTTGATCGCCTCGGCCTGGTTGGAGAACTTCTCCAGGAACAGGTTGGCGATGCGGAGCTGCAGGGCGACCTTCTCCGCCGGCGTCTCCACCACCGAGGCCTTCTTGCGCAAGAGCGATCCTTGACCCTCAACAGCGACGGCAGCTTCAGCTACACGCCGACCACGGCTTATTCCGGCAGCCGACAGCTTCACCTACAAGGCCTCCGACGGCACGCTCAGCTCCAATACCGCCACCGTCACCCTCACCGTCAACCAGCTGCCGCCGGTCGCCAATGCCGACAGCTACACGGTCAACGAGAATGCCACGCTCACGTGTCAGCGCCGCCTCGGCGTGCTGGCCAACGACACCGACCCGAGCAACCTGCCGCTGACCGCCAGTGCTGGTCAGCAGCCCGTCCCATGGCACGCTGACGCTCAACAGCAACGGCAGCTTCACCTATACGCCGACCGCCGCACTACTTCGGCAGCGACAGCTTCACCTACAAGGCCTGCGACGGCACGCTCAGCTCCAACGCCGCCACCGTCACCATTACCGTCAGCCAGCAGCCGCCGGTCGCCAATGCCGACAGCTATTCGGTCAACGAGAATGCCACGCTGACGGTCAGTCGCCGCCGCCGGCGTGCTGGCCAACGACACCGATCCGAGCAACCTGCCCCTCACCGCCAGCCTGGTCAGCGGCCCGGCTCACGGCACCCTGACCCTCAACAGCAACGGCAGCTTCAGCTACACGCCGACCACCACTTACTTCGGCAGCGACAGCTTCACCTACAAGGCCTGCGACGGCACCTCAGCTCCAATACCGCCACGGTCACCCTGACGGTCAGCCAGCTGCCGCCGGTCGCCAATGCCGACAGCTACGCGGTCAACGAAAATGCGACGCTCACCGTCAGCTGCCGCCGCCGGCGTGCTGGCCAACGACACCGATC
>CAVRRT010000008.1:0-39186 GCA_963723305.1 uncultured Pseudomonadota bacterium | reverse complement strand
ACGACGCCGGAAAAACCCCGGCCTTCGAGTCAGCAACTTTCACTGCCCGCCGTTCAGTAGATTCGCCTGAAGAAATGCAATCGTCGCGTAGAACTGAAAGTCGCGATTGGGCTTCTTGGCGTAGCCGTGGCCCTCGTCCTTGGCCAGCAGAAACCACACGGGCGTGTGCTGCGCTTCCAGCTTCTCTTTGAATTGAACGCTTTCGCCGTAGGGCACGCGTGGGTCGTTAAAACCCACGATCATGAACATCGGCTTGGTCACATTCTGCGTCATGTTCATCGGCGCGGTCTTTTCCATAAAGTCGCGAACGGCGGGATCGCGCTCGTCGCCGTATTCCACGCGGCGCAGGTCGCGTCGATAAGCCGATGTGTGCTCCAGGAACGTCCGCAAATTGGAGATGCCGACAATCTCCACCGTGCAGCGCAAACGCGCGTCGTATTGCGTGGCCACGCTCAGCGTCATAAATCCGCCATAGCTGCCGCCGGTAACTACGACGCGGTCTTTGTCGAGTTCCGGCTGCTCGGCGACCCAATCGAGCAGCGAGCCAATATCGTGTACCGAGTCCTGGCGCTTGAGTCCGTTGTCGAGCAGCGTGTACTTCTTGCCGTAGCCTGTCGATCCGCGCACGTTTGGCTCGATCACGGCGATGCCCATCTCCTCGGTAAAGTAAGTCATCGCGCCGCGGAAGGAGGGGCGCGATGACTTTACCGAGGAGATGGGCATCGCCGTGATCGAGCTGGCGCGCCGCCTCCCCAAGCTGGCCGGCTATCTCGGGCGCGAGGTGGTGGTCATCTGTCGCTCCGGCGCGCGCTCGGCGACGGCGGGCGCGATCCTCCGCCAGGCGGGCTTCGCCCACGTGCGCAACCTTGGCGGCGGCATGCTGGAGTGGAACGCGCGCCGCCTCCCAACCGAGCACTGAGATGCCCGCCGCCGGGCAGGTCGGCGCCGGTCACGACTGTTTGCAGAATCGACACACTGGGCGCGCCCGGACGCGCGGAGACTTCGCCGATGCGAAGGACGCTCCTGGCGCTGGCGGCAATCCTGGCCGCGGGTGAGGCCTGCAGTCAGAGCGCGCCGCTGAAGATCACCGTGACCCTGGTCGTGGGCGACGCCGCGGCGGACGTCTCCGACGGTGCCCAGGCCGAGGTCGGAATGGCGCGCTGCTGCGTTCTGGCCGCCGATGCCGGGGTGAATCTTTCGGACCAATGCTCGCGCGCGGCCCATGGCGTGACCGGGCCGGACGCCGCCGCTCTGGGGTTGAGCGAGCCCTGCTTGAGCAGCAACTCCGCCGGCACCTACGGCCTCTGGACCTGCGGAGCCGAGGCCGACGCATCCCAGATCCAGTGCAGCGACAACGGTCTCTCCTGCAGCGTCGGCGATCCGTGCACGCTGGTCGATGTCGGCTGCTCAGGTGTCGTGCAGGCCTGCGTCTTCACGCCGTACACACCGCCCCCGGGCTGAGCGCGTCGGCGCGCACTCTTCCCATTTCGCGCGGCGGCCGGCGTCACCACGACCCGGTGGCGTCCCGGGCGGCCTCGACCGCGTTCATGGCGCGGACCGACTGACCGCGCATCCTTATGGGTCTGTCGAACGTCTTCCAGGTGGAGGGAACATGGACAAGGGCACGCAACCGAGCTCGGCGATTGTCATTGGTGGCGGGTCGGGGATCGGGAGGGCGGCTGTGCTCGCGCTGGCGGCGACGGGCACGCGCGTCTGGGCGGCGGCACGCGACGGCGCGCGGCTGGAGCGGGTCCGCCACGAAGCGGTGGGTCCGGGTGAGGTCCTCACCCGGCCACTCGACGCCACCGATGCGGCGGCGACGGATCGCCTCATCGCTGAGGCCGATCCGGATCTGATCGTCTTGAGCGCGGGGGCGCGAACCCGGCTGGCGCTCGTGCACGAGCAGACCTGGGAGTCTTTCTCGGCGCCCTGGAACACCGATCTCAAGATCGCCTTTCAGGTGGGGCAGTCCGCCATCCGGCGGCCGCTGCGGCCGGGGAGCCTGGTGATCATCGTGTCGAGCGGCGCCGGGCTGGGCGGGTCGCCGCTCTCCGGCGGATACGCCGGCGCCAAGCGGATGCAGATGTTCCTGGCTGGCTACCTGCAACGGTCGGCCGACGCGGCCAAGCTGGGCATCAGATTCCTGGCGCTGGTGCCGAAGCAGGTCGTCGCCGGGACCGAGCTGGGCGCCACGGTGGCCGACGCGTATGCTGCGCTGGGCGGGATCACGCGGGAGAAGTTCATGGAGAGGTTCGGAAAGCCGCTGACGGCGGACGACATCGCGCGGACGATCGTCGCCGTCGCGCGCGGCGAGATCGGACGCCAGGGGAACATCCTGGGCGTGAGCGGCGAGGGAACGGAGCCGCTGTGAGCCCGGACGGCGCCGGGGGCCCTGACGGTCCCCACGGATTGAAGCCGCCGCGCGAGCTGGGCGAGGCGCGGGAGCGGTTCCTCGAGCTGGTGGCAGAGATCCGCCCCCAGCTGCACCGGTACTGCGCGCGCCTCACCGGCTCGGTCGTGGAGGGCGAGGACATCGTGCAGGACACGCTGGCCAAGGCGTACTACGCGATCAGCATGGCGGCGGAGATGCCGCCGCTGCGTCCGTTCCTGTTTCGCATCGCGCACAACACGGCGATGGACGCCCTGCGCCGTTACGAGCGCAAGCACGTCGAGCTGGTCGCCGAACCGCCGGAAGAGGTGATCGTGGACGAGCGGCCCGATCCGGCGACGGTGCGCGCCGCGCTGGCAACGTTCCTCGACCTGCCGATCGCCCAGCGGAGCGCGGTGATCCTCAAGGACGTGCTCGGCTGCACGCTCGAGGAGATCGTCGAGAGCACCGGGGCCAGCCTGCCGGCGGTCAAGGCCGCGCTCCACCGCGGCCGGGCGACGCTGCGCCGGCAGAGCGAGCTCGCGGCGGCGAGCGAGCCCAAGGAGCCGAAGGAGCCGGTCGCACGGGCGGAGGAGCGCGCGCTCTTGCACCGGTACGCGGCGCTGTTCAACGCGCGCGACTGGGAGGCGCTGCGCCGGTTCATCGCCGAGGATTGTCGGCTCGATCTGGTGTCGCGCGCCGAGCGCCGCGGGCCGGCGGTGGGCGAGTACTTCGCGCGATACGCCGCGCTCGGCGACTTCCGGGCGGTCCCCGGGATTCTCGAGGACCCGGTGAGGGGCGGGCGGCTGGCGCTGGCCATTCACGCGCCGCGCGCCAGCGAGCGGCCGAGCACCTTCGTGTTTCTCGAATGGCGCGGCGGGCGCGTCGCGCTCATCCGGGACTTTCGTTACGTGCCGTACATCGGCGAGGAGATCGGGATGGGCCTGGCGACCTTCTGCCCGGACCGCGAACCAGGAGTGGGCGCATGAGCAAGGCCAGCGGAGCGGGGACCGCCGACAACCCGTGGGAGCTGAAGACGCCGCCGGGCACTTCCGACTACCAGGCCTACCGGGACGAAGGCGCCGATCCGCCGGCGTTGGTGGTGCAGGTCGGCAAGACGCAGCTGCGCTACCACCTTCGTTGCATCGAGGATCTTCGGGCCATGTTGAAGAAGAAGGGCGACTGGGTCCTCCTGGGGAGCGCCGACGAGCAGAAGCCCGCCGGGCCGGACACCGTGGAGGCCTGGGGGCGCTCGACCAGCAATCCGGTCAAGGGGTGGTACGGCCTCAAGAAGGGGCTGCGCGGCCGGTTCGGGATGTACGTGCCGCCGGTGCTGGAGGCGCTCGGCCTGGCCGAGGTCGAGCACAACCCCAAGAACAACCGGATGCGCGCCGCCGGAAACAAGTAGGCCGGCGATCCCTCAGACGCGCGCCTGACGGTCGGTGGTGAAGGTCTGGACAGGTCCGGTCCAGGTCGTGTTGTCCCAGTGGGTCTCCGCGTACCTGCCGCCGGTGTAGTCGGCGATGACCCGCCGCCAGAACACTGTCGCCGCGACGTTCTCGTCGCGCTGTCGGATCTCCCAGGGGCCGGAAAATCGTGCGAACGCCGCGGCGGCCGCCGCCTGGCCCACCCCCTGACGTCGGTACATCCGCATGACGAAGAACTCCGCCATGTCGAACACGCCTTCAATTCCGCTGAGGCGGCTCCGCGCGGCGACGAGCGCGAAGCCAGCCAGCTTGTCGTCGACCCGGATCAGAAACGGGTGGCGATGGTCGTCTCGCCAGTAGGAATCGAGCGGAGCGACCGCGAAGCGCCCGTCGTCCCCGATCTTCAGCCGACCGAGCTCACTCCAGTCGTAGGCGTAGAGCTGGAACAGGCTCTCCAGCGCTGGGCGCTCCGCGGGCGTGGCAGGTTCAAGCGAGACCATCGGTCGTTCATCCTCAAGTGGCCGATGCCGGTCGGCACATCGCGCGGCCGAGTGTACCCGCGATCGGTCGTTTCAGGCCTGGCGGTGCGCTTTGACGGCGATGCCCGTGACTGACTTGGGAGATCTTTGCCCGGGCGGCTTCGGTCGACGATGTCGGTCAGCCGGTCGGCGGCGGTCCGGCCCCTCAACCTTTGAAAGAGTCGTAGTCCTGGGCGTGCGCGGCGATCCGCTGCTCGAGCGCGCGGCGGTCCGCTTCGGACATCGGCGTGAAGGCGCGCGCCACCGCCAGGTTCTCCCGCACCTCGGCGACCGTCGAGCAGCCGATGATCACCGTATCGGCGATGGAGGCGGTGTAGCGGATGAGCTCGGCGGCGGTCGCCTCGCGCAGCAGCGGTCCGGCGGCCATCACCTTCATGCCGACCACGCCGATCCCCTGGCGCCGCGCTTCGGCCACCACCGTCGGGGCGAACGGACGGTAGCGCGGGTCGGCCGGGTTGAGCGCCACCAGCACGCTGTCGAAGGGGAATCGCCGCAGGGCCTCGACCAGCACGTCGGGATCGTGGTGTCCGGTCAGCCCGATGAAGCGGACCCGGCCGTCGGCCTGGGCTTCGCGCGCGGCTTCGAGCGCGCCGCCCCGGCCGCCCAGGACGTCGAGCTCGCGGTGATGGCGGAGGTCGTGCATCTGCCAGAGATCGAGCCGGTCGGTCCCGAGCCGGCGGAGCGAGTCATCGAGGAGGCGCAAGGCCTTGTCTCGCGTGCGCTCGTGCGTCTTCGACGCCAGGAACACGTCGTCGCGCGCCCCCGGGCCGGCGCTGCGGAATGCCTGGCCGTAGTAGTCCTGGCTCTGCTGGTAGGCGGGCGCGGTGTCGCAGTAGCGGACGCCCAGGCGCAGCGCCTCGAGGATGACGGGGACCGCCTCCTTCGCCCGGCCGGTCGTGCGGAGGATCCCCTCGCCCCCGAGCGAGACCGGCAAGAGACGCGCGCCGGTCCGCCCCAGCGTTCGCTCGTCGTTCATCGGGGCCCCTCGGCCGGCCGGGGCGCAGGTGCGCGAAGCGCGGCGGCGGCGATGAGGGCGAGGGTGCAGACGGCAAGCAAGCTCGCTACCGGCGCCATGAAGTGCGAGCGTACGACGAGCGCAAGCACGAGCGGAGTCCCGAAACCGACGTAGGTCAGCACGTAGTAGAGCCCGGTCATTCCGCCCAGGGTGTCCGGGCGGGCGAGCGACTGGACGGTTCGCAGCCCCGAGGTCATGCAGACACCGTAGGCCGCGCCGAGGAACACCGCCGCGGCGAGGAGGAGCGGAGCCGCGCGGCAGGTGACGGCGCCGGCGCCCAGCGCGGTCCCGACGGCGCCGCAGACGAGCCCGATGCGCGCCATGGTGGTCGGCGCTCCGCGACGCGTGAGCGGCTGCGCCAGCATCCCCGCCGCGAGCGTGAGCGCCGCCAGCGCGCCGATGGTCCCCGGTTTGAGCGTCTCGCCTTCGAGCGCCGGCAACGTTGCGAATGCGATGCCGGGGAACGCGAACACGAAGGGCGCCATCCAGACGACGCCGCGGAGAAAGGCGCCGCGGTTCGAGCGATCGAGGCCGATGCGCAGGAGCGGACCCGACGGTCCGGTCCGAGGCGAAGGTGCTGGCACGCGCGCCGCCGCCATGAGTGCGGCCGCCAGCGCGACGACGTGCGCGACGTAGGGCAGCACGGTCGGATGGGGTGCGTACTCGGCGAGCAGGCCGCTCAGCAGCGGGCCGAAACCGAAGCCGGCGGAGAGCGCCAGCGTGGCGCGGCGCGCGCCGACGCCGGGCGCCGTCCCCTCGGAAAGGTCGAGCAGCCACACGGCTCCCGGATTTATCGCGGCGCCCGCTCCAACGCCGTAGAGCAGCCGTCCCAGCAGGAGGATCTCGAAGCTGCCGCCTCCGGCGCCCAGCAACGCGCTGGCCGCGAGCGTGAGCGCCGCCGCCGGAAACACGATGGCGCGCCGGCCATAGCGGTCCGACAGGGGCCCCGACAGCAGCAGCCCCGGTACCAGGCCCAGCGCATACATTCCCAGCAGAGCCGCGGGAGCCGCGACGTCGAGCTTGAGCGTCTGCCTGTAGACGAGCAGGAGGGCCACGAAATGATTCGCGCCCCACCCGACGCAGAAGAGCAGGAGCGCGACCCGTTTCCAGGGGCGAGTCAGGGCGGGGATCAACCGAGCGACCCTGCCATGATCAAAGGCAAAAGTGGGGGCTGGAAATTGAAGGTGAGGACCGGAAATTGACGGAAAGATAACCAGGGCGTCGCTGCTCTCTCGGTGACCTATGGCGTTTCCTCGGTCACAGGGCATGCTTCCGCCCCCAATGAACCGCTATCGAGGTGAGGGTGCGTCACGCGGGATCGCCATCGGTCCGGCGCATCTCTTGGAGGTGGGGGTGGTCGTCGCCGAGCGGCGGATCCTTCGGAACGACCGGGAGGCCGAGCTGGCGCGCCTCGAGGCATCGGTCGCCTCGGCGGACGGGCAGCTCGAGAGGCTGCAGAAGCAGGTCGACGGGGAGCACAGCGGCGAGGGACACGAGCTCATCGAGGCCCACCGGCTGATGCTTCGCAGCCCGGAGCTCGCCGGCGAGGCGCGACGGCTGATCTCCGACGAATGCCTGGGCGCCGAGTGGGCGGTGACGCGGGCGCTGGAGCACATCCGGTCGGTCTTCGCGCGCCTCGACGACCCGTACTTTCGCGATCGCGGCATCGACTTCGATGTCGTCGGGGAGCGGCTTCTTCGGGTGCTGCTGGGTCTCTCCGAGCTCCGCCCGGGGTCGAGCGCGCCGCGCGGTGGGATCGTGGTGGGCGTCGACGTCTCTCCCCTCGATCCATTTCACCTCCACCGGGCCGGCGTGGCGGCCATGGTCAGCGAGAGCGGGGGCGCCACGTCGCACGCCGCCATCATGGCCAGGGCGTTCGGGCTCCCCTACGTGGTGGGTGTCCGGCAATTGTCGGGCCGGGTGCGCCCGGGGACCACGCTCATCGTGGACGGAACGCGGGGCGAGGTCATCGTCGACCCCGACCAGGAGACTGTGCGCCTCTACCGGGCGCGCGTCGACAAGCAGCATGCGCGCGACGAGGAGCTGGCGTCGGGGCGTGACCTCCCCTCGGTGACCACCGATGGGACCCGCGTCCACCTGGGCGCCAACGTCGAGTCGATGGCGGGCGTATCGGCGGCGCTCTCGGCCGGCGCCGAGTCGATCGGACTCTTTCGCACCGAGTTTCTCTATCTGGAACGTCCCGATCTTCCCAGCGAGGAGGAGCAGTACCAGGACGCCGTGTCCGCGCTGCAAGCCGCCGGGGGCATTCCGATCACCTTCCGGACCCTCGACCTCGGCGGCGACAAGCTGCCGCTCGCCGTGAAGATCCCCCCCGGGCCGAACCCGGCGCTCGGAATCCGCTCCAGCCGGTTCTTGTTGCTGCGCCCCGAGATCCTGAAGCGTCAGCTCCGCGCGCTCTACCGGGCCTCCTCGGTGGGACCGCTCCGTTTCATGTTCCCGCTCGTCTCGGGCGTCACCGAGCTCAAGAAGCTGCGCGCCGTCTGCGACGAGGTTCGCTCCCAGCTGCGCGACGACCGGGTGGTCCACGATCCGGCGACCGCCCTCGGCGTCATGATCGAGACGCCCAGCGCTGCCTTGACCGCCGATCACCTGGCGCGCCACTGCGACTTCCTCAGCGTGGGAACGAACGATCTCATCCAGTATGCCTTCGCCGCCGATCGGGAGAACGACGAGGTCTCGTATCTGTATCAGCCGCTCCATCCGGCAATCCTGCGGACGCTGCGGGCTCTCACCGACGCGGCGCGGGCGGCCGGGGTCACCATCTCGATCTGTGGCGACATGGCCGGCAACCCGTTCTTGACCTTGGTCCTGGTGGGGCTCGGCTTTCGCGAGCTGTCGATGGACCCCGACCGCCTCCCGCTCGTCAAGGCGGTCGTGCGCGGCTCCTCTCTCCTCGAGGCCGAGACGCTGGCGACCGACGCCCTCGCGCTCGGGAGTGAAGTCGAGGTCGAAGAGCTGGTGCGGACCCGGCTGGGCGATCGCTTCGCCGCCGAGCTGGAAGGATTTCTGCCCCGGCTCGAAGAGTGAGAGCGACGCCGGGCGAAGGCTGCCCGGCCTGCGCGTCTATCCAGAGACGGTGGCGGGGTCGAGCGGCCCGGTGACCTTGCTCCAGACCGGCTCGGTCGTGTCGATCGCTTCGCCGCGCCACATCTGCCCTCCCGAATCGAGCGCGAAGAAGAGCAGCAGAGCTCCTCCGTCATTTCGGGAGCCGGTCATTCGATCGGGTCCACGAACGATCTGGAACTGGATGATGTGGGTCGGTTTGTCGTCGTTCATGAGTCTTCCTTGATTCCGTTCTACGCGCGATGTTCCGGCGATCCAAGTTTGGCGACCAGCTCGGGGATGGCGACGATCGCCACGCCCACGGCGCCGTCCGAGAGCCCGTAGGGGAGCACCAGATCGTCGCCGTTGACCATGGCCCCGCAGGAGTAGACGACGTTCGGCACGTAGCCCTCCCGCTCCGACTCTTCGGGCTCGAGGAGCGGCTCTCGGAGATGGCCCACCACCTTCGATGGATCGTGGAGATCGAGCAGCAGGGCCCCCAGCACGTACCTGCGCATGGGGCCCACGCCGTGGGTGATGACCAGCCAGCCGCCGGCGGTCTCGATGGGCGAGCCGCAGTTCCCGATCTGCATGAGCTCCCAAGGGCGCGTCGGCTGGAGCAGCGGGCTGAGGTCGGCCCAGTGACCGATCTCGTCGGAGGTCGCGAGATGAAGGTTCTCTCGATCCCGGCGCGACAGCATGACGTACTTGCCGCCGATCCGGCGGGGGAACAGCGCCATGCCCTTGTTCTGGGCGGCCGGACCGTTCAGCGTCCCGATGCGGAACGACCGAAAGTCGTCGGTCTCGATGAGCTGCGGCATGATCCCGAACCCGTCGTAGGCGGTGTAGGTCGCGTAGTACGTCGGACGCCCGTCGTCGTCGACGAAGCGGACGAACCGCGCGTCTTCCATGCCCCGGGTCTCGTGCGGTCCCGCGGGGAAGAGAATGCGCTCCGAGAGGGCCGACTCCTGGGGGAAGGTGGTGACGTAGCTCGAGGCGGCCAGGACGCGAATGAGCTTGACGGTCTCGAAGCTGATCGCCACCGGTGGGCCGTTGGCCTCCAGCGAGAGCAACGAGTGCTCGAGCTCGGCCAGCGAAAACCGATCGGGGAGAGGGTCGAGGACCGTCCAGGCCAGCTCGTTGCCGGCAGCCAGCTCGGTCAGCTTCTCCTTGAAGAGACGCTTGTCGTACCAGTGCGGCGCGGTCCGTGATCCGGTGACCAGGCGCGGGCCCGGGCCGTCGAAGACGAGGGTGCTGGCGGCGTCGACGAGACCGGTGCGAAATTCGATCGAAGAGATGTGCCCCTCGCCCACGGCGCGCAGGCTCATGACGAAGCGATGCTGGCCCGGCCCGACGCCGTCCTGATCCGGCCCCACGACGATCGAGGGGTTGAAGAGGGCGGCGCCTTCGATCGAATACTCGTTGGTGTAGTACGACCCGATCAGCAACTGGCGCTCACGCGACAGTGGCGCCGGGCCCGCGTGATGGGCCACCAGCGCGAAGTGCCGCGCGAGCACCCCTTCGAAGTCGGCGTGTCGGTGGGAGAAGAGGGCCAGCGTCTTGGCCAGCACGTCGTGGACCTCGGCGTCGGGAATGGCCAGGATGCGCTCCATGAGCAGCCCGGCGCGGGAGCCGGTGCCGGGACCGATCTCCTCTCCGGGCAGGTACGGTTTGATGATGACGCGGTCCGGATCCCGCTCGAAGCGGTGAGGCGTGCGGGTGACGAGTGGTCGAGGCATGTCAGACGATCTCCAGTGGCCGGGCTGCGTGATCGAGCTCCTCGTCAGCGAGCGCCAGCATCTCGATGAGCGAGAGGAGAAAACAGATCGTGCTCTCGGCGCCCTGATTCAGGTTGGGCACCGCGGCGCCCAGGCCATCCCGGCAACCGGTCGTCGCGAAGTCGTAGACCGGCGTGCCCAGCCGGTTGGCGCCCATGAACCAGGTGAACGCCTGGTGCATGCGCCGAAGGTAGTGGTGCTCCCCGGTGGCCAGGTAAGCAGCGCGGAAGGCCAGCACGAAGGCCGCCGCGTCGATGGGCTGCTCGTCGGCGATCGATCGCGTTCCACCCCGCTGGTGCCATTCGGTGTTTCCGATGACCACCAGCTTGTCGTCCTGAAAGCAGATCTTCTCCAGGAACTCCAACGTCTCCTTGGCCACGGTCAGGCCCTCACCGTCGCCGGTGACCGCATAGGAACGAAAGAGCGCCAGCGGCAGCAGGGCGTTGTCGTAGGTCAGCCTTGGTTCGAACCACCGCCACTCGGGCGTGGCCTCCTCGCGGTAACGGCCGACCAGGCGCGCCGAGTGCGCCCGCAACGCCTCCCCGGCGGCGGCCGCCTTGGGGTCCGCCACCAGGAATCCGGCCGCACCGAGGATGGTCAGCGCCGTGCCGCGAGGGCCGAAGCCGTCCGTTCCCGGCAAGGCGCGATTGAACATCTCCCGCGCCAGGAGCCGCTGTCCTTCGTCGCTGGCGAGCTGGACCGTGGCACCCAGCGCCCAGAGCGCCCGGCCCACACAGTCCTCCGAGTCGGCCGCCGACGCCGACGCCGGCGGAAAGGTGCGGTCGTAGCTCATGAAGTTGTGGTACCCGCCCTGGCCGTTCTGGGCGAAGTGCAGGAAGCCGAGGTACGTCGAGAGGAGTCGCTTCGTCTCGGCGGTGCTGTTCATGTTGTCGGCGTGCAGCACGACGATGAGCGCCCGCGCGTTGTCATCGACGCAGTAGCCGCTGGCCCGCTCCGGCACGCTGTAGATGGCGTGCTGGACGACGCCCGTGTCGTCGGTGAGCCGCCTCAGGTGATCGAGCCGCAGGTCCGGCAGGCTGGTGGCGCGTGGCGGCTTCCGGCGGCGCGCCGCCTTGGGCACCGCATTGATGGCCTCCGTCGCCAGCCGCACGTAGGTGTCGCCGATCCGGGGCCAGGTGAAGGCGCGGGTGAATTCGTAGGCCGTCGTCCGGACCCGCTGCAGCTCTGCCGGCGAGTTGAGCAGCGAGACCAGCGTCTGGCTCAGGGCGACGCTGTCGGCGAAGGGGAACAGGCAGCCGCGGCCATCGGCCAGCAGCTCCTTGGCGTGCCAGTAGGGCGTCGAGACGACGGAGGCGCCCGCGCCCATGGCGTAGGAGAGCGCGCCGCTCGTCACCTGCTCCTCGTTGAGATAGGGGCTCACGAAGATGTCGGCGGCCTGCAGGTAGCTGCAGAGCTCTTCGGTCGTGACGTACTGATCGCGGAAGACCACGTGGTCGCGCACGCCCAGCTTCTCGGCGAGGAGCTCGAGCGAGGTTCGATAGGCCTCTCCGTTGCGGCGAATGACGGCAGGGTGGGTGGCGCCCACCACGAAGTAGACGAGATCCGGACAGGCGGCGACCGCCGCGGGGAGGGCGCGCAGGACGGTCTCGATCCCTTTGTTGGGACCGAGCAGACCGAAGGTGAGGAGCATGCGGCGCCCGGAGACGCCGAAGCGTTTCTTCAACCGCTCCTGGTCGCGCGGCGGCATGTCCGGGATGCCGTGGGGGATGACGTGAACGGCATCGCCGCGCACGTCGTAGCTGCGGCTCAGCAGATCGGCCGCCACCCCGCTCATGACGATGAGGCCCGCCGATTGCGTGGCCATCTTCCGCACGATGGCCCGCTGGGATTCGGAGGGGCTCTTGAGGACGGTGTGCAGCGTGACCAGCGACGGCATCTGCAGCGCCGACATCAAGTCCAGGATGTAAGCGCCGTCGTCGCCGCCGAAGATTCCGTATTCGTGTTGGACGGAGACCAGGCGCACGTCGCTGTAGTTGATGAGCTCGGCGGCGCGGGTGTAGTCGGCCTTGCTCCCTTGCCGAATCTGAAACTCGACCTCCGGGGGATAGGCGTAGGGCCCGTCCGCGTCGGTGACCGCGATGACCATCGATCTCAGTCCGTCGTTGGCAGCGCGCATGCCGTCGGAGAGATCGCGCGTGAAGGTGGCGATTCCGCAGCGGCGCGGAGGGTAGGTGCCGATGAAGGCGGTGCGAAGATCAGGCCCCATCGTCAACCGCCGCTGGCCGCGGGCATGAACACTTGTGGCCAGAACGGGCGCAGGTTGCGCGCACCTCTAGAATCTTCAATGGGAACCTCCAAGCGGGGTCCACCAGGTCGCCAGGCTGGCCAATCGTCCGAAAGCCCACTCCGCGACGGGCCGCCAGTGCTCCCTGTTATGGGGTACCACGCGTCGTTAAGCAAGCGCGGCAGCATTCGAATCGGCCGCCGCGCAGGGCAAATGATCCGAATCGGTCGAGTCGGCCGATCAGCCGATTTGGTCGCGCGGCATGCTTCCGAGGCGGAAGGTCAGCGCCGCGCTCGCCAGCAGGAAGGGGACGACGGGCGCCCTGAGCCCGGTCCAGTCGCGCACCAGAAAGTGGGCCACCATCGCGCAGACGAAGTAGAGGACCAGCCCGGTGGCCGCTGCCACGCCGACCTTCGGGCGAAAGATTCCGACGAGGAGGCCCATGGCCCCGGCGATCTCGCAGGCGGCCAGGGCGGCGAAAAAGCGCAGCGGAACCCCGACGACGTCGCGGATCACGTGCACGACGGCCGCGTTGAGCGCGAGCTTGGCGCCGGCCGAAAACACCATCAGCAATGCCATGACGACGGCCACCGCCGCGTAAGCTGTGGAAGAACCCTTGCGAGGTGGCGTCACCACCGCGGGAGGATGCGGTCGCTCATCGGTACTGTCCAGGACGCACGCCAACTTTCAAGCGGCGCCCTCCGCGCCAAGTTCGAGGTCCGCCGAGCACGACCGTCGTGACCTCGAGCCGGCCCAGCCGGAAGTGAGACGCCGCCGTCTACGGCGCGCCGAGGTCTCGCAGGAGGCCGGTCATCATCTGCAGCGAGAGCGCGGTCCAGGACTCCTGGTAGTAGGTGCTGCCGGCCAGGTCCATGAGCGTGGCGACGCTGGCGTAGGCGTCGTCGCGCAGCTGCGCGTAGGTCGTGCCGGTCGCCATGGCGCCGACGCCGGCGGGCCCGACGAACGACGCCGCGCGCGGGCCGCCCGCCGTCACGAACTGCGGGTGCGGCGTGCCGTTCAGGTCGTAGCCATCGACCATGTTCGCCACGCCGACGCCCGCGTAGAAGCCGGTGATCTTCTGCAGGTAGCTGAGCGCCTGCGGGGTGGCGTTCCAGCAGTAGTCCTCGCCGAGCCGAAACGGCGTCCGGCAAGAGTCGAGCTGGTCGTAGAGCGGCATGCTGGTGTTCGGCGGCGTCATCGGCACGCCGGCGGGCGTCGACCAGGCGGGGACCAGACCATTGGTGGCGTTGCCGTTCGTGGCGTTCAGCGTGTTGGCGATGACGGTGTAGCTCTCCGCGCTCACCTTGGCCCAATCGGACGCCTTGCCGGTGACGCGGCCGAACTCCAGGTAATAGGCCGGAGCGAAGTAGGAGATGTTGATGACCGAACCGTCTGACTGGTCGCCGGAAGTCAGGACGTAGGCGTGGTTCGGATCGACCTCGTACTGCCAGATGAGGCCGATCTGCGTCTTGGCGGCCGCCAGGTAGGTCGTCGAGAGGCTCCCCTGACCGCCCCAGCGCTTGTCGGCCATGCAGAGCGCGAAGGCCATGTCCTCGTCACCGTCGGTGGCGGCGCCGGTGCCGAGCACCGAGTTCCCGTCGGCGCTGATGTACCAGTTCATGAGCCCGTGGCTGTCGAGGAACTGCTGCGAGTACTCCCAGAGGTTGTCGAAGGTGTTCTCATCGTTGGCGTAGACCGCCAGCAACATTCCGTACCCGACGCCTTCGGAGTTGCTGGAGTCGACCTCCGCGCCCGACGAGTTCGGGCGAATCACACGCAGGTACCCGCGGGCACCGTTGCTGGTCACGAGATCGGTCTTCCATTTGTCGTAGGCGTTCATGGCGTCCGCCGGGTTCGCGCCCGTCGGTGCCATGCAGTGGCCGGCGCCAGGGATGGTCACCGCAGCGCCGCCGCTGCCGGCGCTGCCACCCGTGCCGCCGCTGGTGCCGCCTGCCGCGGCGCCTGCCCCGCCACCCGTGCCTACGTTGCCACCCGTGCCAGTGCCGCCGCCCTTGCCGGCGCTGCCTCCGTTCCCTGCGCCGCCGCCACTGCCGGATGTGGCGCCGCTGCCCGCCGCGCCGCCGCTGCCGGTTCCCCCGCTCGCCCCGCTGCCGCTGCCTCCTCCGGACCCGCCGCGCGCTCCCCCCGCGCCCGTACCGCCGGTCGCGCCGCCAGCGCCACCACCGGTCGCGCCGCCACCACCCGCGCCGCCGGTGTCCCCCGCGCCCCGACCGGGCCCGGCGCAGGAGGCGGCGCAAACGGCGCCCGCCACCAGGAGGGCCATCGTTGCGGTTCGGCGAAAGCGTGGCTGCGGGACGGACATGGGCTTCGCTCCTCGCGCGCTCGAGTCGTTGGCTCCCCCTCGGCCGCCGCCACCTCTACAGCACCCTTATACGCCATCGGCCCGCCCGAATCAGCCGTCGCCCTCGTCGCCTGCCGGGCGAGCGCCCTTAGTTTGTTGGCGGACGGCACGATGCGCTGTCGATCGTGCTTTCGTACCAGGCCTCGGGGCCCTTCGGATAAAGCGTCAGGAGCTGGCAGGCGGACCCGGGAGCGGTCGTGGCGTCGCGAGACGTCAGAGCAGCAGGACGACGGCTCCGATGATCCGGTGCTCGGTCGAGGTGACGACCGTGCCGGGGAGGCTGCTGTCCCGGATGATGTCGTCGAGCTCGAGCGTCAGCCGGGCGGGAGCGCCGAACGGCTGCCAGCCGGCGGTCGCTGTGAGGAATGTCTGCCTGTCGTGCAACGAGAAGTTGTTCTGAATCTGGCCCTGGTGGTTGTCGTCGCGGTTGAAAGACCAGATGCTCTGGCTTCGGCCGTCGAGCCGGAGACGCACGTCGCCGAGCTCTGCTTCGAGACCGGCGAACGTGAGCAGCCCCTGGCCGAAGTAATAGCCCTGCATCTGGAGCACGCTCTTGACGTACACGTTGGCGAACTCAGGGGCCGCCTCTGCCCAGGCCAAGGAGGTTACCTGGGCGAAGCTGTAGCTGGCGGCGAAGGTGGCGCGCAGCGCGAGGCGTCCCTGTCGTACCGCGAGCTCGATCATCGGCCCCAGGAGGCCGAGGGCCAGCGTCCGGTCGTAGAGCGTCGGCAGGCTCCGCCCGTCGTAGTCGAACGAGCTGCCCACGCCGAGGAGCAGGCCCAGGCCGTCGGGCTCGCCCGACTCCCCGGCGACGTCGGCGTAGTTGCGGTAGTAGCGGCCGAGGACCAATGAGTCGGCGTGGGTGGCCACCCCGTCGATCTCTCCGTTGTCCATCAGCCAGCGTGCATCGATGGAGGTCCATTGTCCCGGTCCGGCGTTCGACGTGCCGGCGCCGGGCTGGCGATAGAGAGCGTGGGCCGTGATGCGCGCGCCGAAGCCGAACGCTGTTTCGTCCCTGGCCGCGCCGCCGTCGATCACGGTGCGCGCCGTGCCGAGCTCGGCGGAGAGCCGGTACCAGGTTCGGGTGGAGAACCCCATCTCCGTGAAGGGGGGGCGCCGCCACCTGTTGTGGCAGACCGGTGTCTCGTTGAGCGCGGCCATGGGTGAGAAGAGCACGGCGCCGATACAGTTCTCCAGGCTGGGCGCTCCGTCGGCAAAGAGGCGGCCGATGCGGAAGATGGCCTCGCCCAGCACCCAGCCCGCCGCGGGGGTCACGATGAGGTCATTGGTCGAAAGCTTCTGGTTGGCCTCGCCGAAATACTTCCAGGCCGTCGAGGCGGCGACGGTGGTCAGGAAGGACGCGCCGACGCCCAGGCCGTTGCCGCGCGCGATCTGGTAGTAGAAGAAGCCGGCGATCGGGTGACCGACGGCGTTGGTGTTGAAGTGGTCGTCGTCGAAGACGAAGTACCGATCGGAGAAGAGCTTCTGTCGCCAGGTCGACAGGGTGAAGGGGAGCTCCGATTCCGAGGGCTCCTGGTGGCCCCAGTACCAGGCGGCCTGAACCCCCAGCAACGTGAGCTCCCCCAGCACCACGCGCAGGTAGGGGCGCAGGGGGCTCTGCGCCGGAGACTCTGTGTCGTTCTCTTCCTTGTCGGCGCCGCGAGCCGGGGCGGCCGCGAGAAAGGTCGCCAGTCCCAACGACAGGACCGTCGTTCGCGGGAACCGCACACGCTCAGCCCTGCTCCCGGTGACCGGTCGTGACGATTGTCGCGCAGCCAAGGTCCATTGCGTCGTTCAGATACAAAGTGATGCCGCCGCGGCAGTTGTCGGCGCGATTCCCGTCGGTGAACGGATTAAATCGACCTTCGTGAATGCCCCGGGGGGAGGGAGCGAGGCGTTCAATGAGCCGACGCACTGTCGGAAGCTCGGCAGAGGCCCACATTTCAAAAGTCGTCGACACCGAGGAGACGAAGCGATGAAACTGAACCAGACGATCGCCGCCGCGGCGATGGGCGTGGCGGTGGCGGGGAGCGTCTCGGCCCAGGTCTCGACGGGAACGAGCAGCGGCGGCGGCTGCGTCTGTCCGGGCGGTGTGATTGAGCCGCTTTCGACGGACACCGTCGCCCCCGCCGCCGGGCCACGCCGGTGGGCGCCGGCGAGCGGCTTCGGGATGTCGGTCATGGCCGGGGGCGGCGTGACCGACTTTACCGACGGCGCCGCGCGCGCAGCCACCGGAGTGGGCGGCTCGTGGGACGTTCGCTTCGCCTTCGGAACCCGTCGCTGGGTGGGAGTCGAGGGCTCCTACATCGGTGGCGCCAACGAGATCCACGGCCTGGGGCCGACCAACGGCAACGCAACGCTGGTGCGTAACGGCCTCGAGGTGTCACTGCGCCTCAACGCGCCGACGTACCTCAAAAACACGGTGCTCGAGCCGTACATCACGGCCGGCTTCGGCTGGAACGGCTATCGGGTCCTCAACATCAACAGCGCGACCGCCAGTGTCAACGCCAACAGCAGCAACACGGCGTCGGTCCCGATCGCCGTCGGGTTCTCCGTCGGCTGGAAGGGGTTCATCGCCGACGCGCGCTACACCATCCGTCCGACCTACCGGCAGACGACGTTCGTCACCGAGGGGAGCACCGCCCTCACCAACTGGGACTTCGGCGGCATGGTCGGCTACGAGTTCTGAAGCGCCGGACCCGGCGGCACCGAGAATGACGTCCGCCGCGGCGGGTGAGCAGGACTCACGGGGGCGCGTGCGCAATCCGGGCGCCCGAAGATCGGGCGCCCGGCATCGCCGTTTCCGTTCACTTGCTGGACGGCCTGATCGACGTGGCCACGGCCTCGGTGTACTTGAACTGGACCACCTGACCCGGTTTGAGCGAGGGGAGCTTCGACTGATTTGCCGGGTTCGACACGTAGACCGTTCGCATATTTCCCTTCGGCCCTTTGAACGTGACGGTGTCGGCGCCCGGATCGACGCTCACCACCTCGGCGTTCATCGTGAGCTCACGGCCGGTGACGCCACCGCCCATGTCGACCGAGCGTCCTTTGCGCTCCGTCAGGCTCGGCTTCGTCCCCGACGGCGCCATCGAGATGGCCAGCGACTCGTAGTAGTCGACGTCGACCTTGTCGCCCACCTTCAATGCGTCGAACGCCTTGGCGTCCGCGGGCGCATGGACCGCTGCATCCTCCCCGTTCTCCTTCTTGAGCATGACGGTTCGCGAGCCGCGGTCGATACCGGTCACGGTTCCGGTGGCGTGAACGAGATGCGTTCGGGTCTGACCGTTGGCGGTGTTCGTCTCGCTGTCTTCACCGGCGGGCGCGGCCAAGGCCACGCCGGCCAGAGAGAACAGTCCGCCGGCCAGGCCGGCAAAGGCAACCATCCACGTGTTCATTCGCTTTGTCATCTCTCTCTCCTCACTTTCGTTTCTGGTGTGGATACAGGCTATGCGTTCGTCACTGACAAGGTGATACCGCCCGGGCGGGTTGTCCGGGTCGATTCCCGTCGGTTAACGAATGAAACCGAACCTCAACGGGGAGATCGCCGCCCGACTGTGGGGCAGATACTCCGCTTCCGGGCAGGCGAGGCGTCAAGACCTGAACTCCGTCGCCGGGCACCGCAGATTCAAACTGTCTGAAGCGCCTAGACTCCGGGAGATCGCTTTGGGGAGTGGAACCGAAGGGTGTGAAGCGACGAAAGGAGAAGAAGCGATGAAACTGAACCAGACAATAGCCACCGTTACGAGCGCGATAGCCGTGGCCTTGGCGGGGAACGCCTTCGCCCAGGACCCGACTCCAACCGATGAGACGCCGCCGGCATCGCCCGCGGAGGCGACACCCGCGGCGGCCACGCCGTCTGAAGCCACGCCCGCCGAGGCGACACCCGCGGCGGCCACGCCGTCGGAAGCCACGCCGTCGGAGGCGACGTCTCCGGAGGCGGAACCGTCGCCACCGCCGTCAACCGGTGAGCTGGCGCCCACTCCGTTGGTGGAGCCATCGCCGAGCATGTCGCCGACCTACGTCGACCGGCCCGCTCCGGTCGAGCCGGTGAGCCAAAGGTGGGCCCCGGCGTCCGGCTTCGGGATGGCGATCATGGCCGGCGGCGGTGTGACCGACTTTACCCAGGGGAACACGCGTAGCTTCACCGGGACCGGCGGATCTTGGGACGCGCGCTTGGCCTTCGGCACGCGTACCTGGGTCGGATTCGAGGCCTCCTACGTCGGCGGCGCCAACGCGATCCACAACCTGGGGATCGCCAACAACAACACGAACCTCGTGCGCAACGGGCTCGAGGGGATGCTGCGGATCAATGCGCCGCTCTACGTGGGCAACACCCTGCTCGAGCCGTACATCGGCGGCGGCGTCGGCTGGAACAGCTACCGGGTGACGAACTACAACGCCAACCTCTCCAGCGCCTCCGTCAGCGCGAACAGTGACAACACGGTCTCCGTTCCGCTCGCCGCCGGCTTCGCCCTCGGCTACAAGGGCTTCGTCGCCGACGCGCGGTTCACCATCCGCCCGACCTACAGCCAGACACTGCTCACCGACCAGTCGAGCAGCGCCCTGACCAACTGGGACGTCGGCGGCATGCTCGGCTACGAGTTCTAGTCCCAGGGAACCGATGTACTGGTACGGCACTCACGCGCTGGGACCGAAGGGGCTCAGCGCGTGAGGCGCGATCCGTCGTCGACGCCGTCATCCCGGCCGGGACGACGGCGACCTGTCGTTGCGGGTGGCGGTGAATAGGTCCGGCCATGCGGTTCTGGCAATTCCTCGGCGATCTCCATCCCAAGCTCGTCCAGTTCCCGCTCGTTCTGTTGCTGGCCGGGTTGGTGTTCGACGTCTGCGGGCTCCTGGCCCGTTCGCCCCGGTGCCATTTCGCGGCCAAGGCCCTCTCGGCCGCCGGGACGCTCTCGCTCCTGGTCGCCTTCATCTGCGGCATCTACGCCGAGCTCTGGGCGGGCCGGGCGGGAATCCCTCAGGAGCAGATCGAATGGCACGAGCTGATGGCCAACCTCGCCTCCTGGGGATTCGTCGTCCTCATGGCCTGGCGAATGTTCCTCGACGGCGACAGCCGAAAATCGCTGGCCGTTTACGTCGTCGTCGGTCTCCTCTGGTACGGCCTGCTCGTCATCACCGGATCCTTCGGGGGGCGCCTGGTGTTCGACTACGGCGCCGCCGTCACGGGCGGCCGCGCCAACGACATCCTGACCCTTCACGATCTGAACCGCCTGGCCACCCGCCAGACCGACGAGAACCTCCGCTATTCGGAGCTGGTCCACCACGTGAGCGGCTGGCTGACGCTGGCCCTTGGCGCGTCGCTGCTGGCCGGCGCGCTCTTCCCGGCCCGGGGCCACACGCTCAAGTGGATCGGTCCGTCGATCCTTCTTCTCGGCGGCGTGGCCCTGTTCTTCTTCGCCGATCTCGATCTCTATCGGTTGACCGACCTTCGCCAGCTCCGAGATCGCGAGGTCCAGCTCCACAAGACGCTGGCCATCATCCTGGTGACGGTGGGGGCGCTGGGAATTCGCCGGTTCCGAAAGCCGGGCTCCGCAAGGGCCCGGCTGGCCACGCCGTCGAAGGTCGTCGCCGTGATGGCTCTCATCGGCGGAGGACTGCTCTTCACGCACGTCCACACCGTCGCCCCCTACGCCAACGTGGCCGCCGGTGTCTATATCGCGCACCTCGTGATGGGCTTCACCGCTCTCGGAATCGGCGTCGCCCGCCTGGCCCAGGACGCCTGGCCTCGCCTGAAGCAGGCCTTCGCGCTGTTGTTTGCCGTTCTGATGTGCGTCGAATCGATCCTCCTCATCACCTACAACGAAGGTCTCCCCTGGTACATCGGCTACGGGAGATACCAGCGCTGGGGCGCATCCGCCGCCGGCGCGCGCGATGACAAGGCCACCATCGCTCCTTATGGGCCCCTGCGCGCGCAGCTGGACGTCGACCAAGAGACGCAACGGCTCGTCGTCTCCGTGAAAGATCGGTTCAGCGAAGCCCCCGTCGCCATCCCGAGGAGCGAGATCAATCTCCGCGTCTCGCGCGGCTACGACGAGATCAGCATTCCTCTCGCCGCCGACGGGACCCACGCCCGGTTCTCCGGCGTCGCTCCGTTCCTCAAGGACGTGATGGCCTTCTCCGCCCGCGCGGAGCTGCCGGTCGGCGGTGTCATGAAGATGGGATACTTCGATCCCTGGGTCACGCCCGCGATCACACCTGTGCCCCCCAACAAGGTGGCGCGGTTTCAGTGCCCCATGCACGAGGGGATCGTCTCGGAGAAACAGGGGGTCTGCCCCCTGTGCGGGATGGCGCTCCTGCCCATCCGTCCGACCCGGCCGGGCGCTCTGCATGCCGCCGACTACGACCTGCGGCTGGCCACCCCGGCCGCCGAGGAGATCACCGCCGGCAAGCCGGTCCGGCTCGCCTTCGCGCCGCTGCGTAACGGAAAGTTGCTCCGCGATCTGACGGTGGTTCACGAACATCTGCTCCACCTCATCGTCATCTCCGCCGACTTCAGCTTCTTCGATCACGTTCACCCGACCCTGCAGCCCGACGGATCGCTCGAGCTCGCCTACGCCTTTCCCCATCCCGGCCTCTTTCTGCTCTACGCCGACCTCACGCCCGGGGGCCAGCGCGCGCAGGTCTTCCGCCTGCCGGTGGTCGTTGGTCCGGAAGCCGATCCCCCGCCCGCCAGGTGGCAGGAGCCACCTCTCACGCCCGCGCCGTCGCTCTCCAAACCACTCGACGACGATCCCACCATGACCGCCGCGCTCTTCTTCCAGCCCCGCACACCGGTGGCCGGAATCGAGACTCATTTTCTGATCCGTCTCAGCAAGGACGGCAGGCCGGTGAACGACCTCGAGCCCTATCTCGGCGCCATGGCTCACGGCGTCTTCATCTCGCGCGATTCGCAGATCTACCTGCACTGCCACCCGGAACAGCTCACGCCGCCCACGCCCACCGCGCGCGCCGGCCCCGACGTCCCCTTCGCCACGACGTTCCCCCAGCCGGGCCTCTACAAGCTGTGGGTCCAGTTCAAGCGCCAGGGCAAGATGGCGGTCGTCTCCTACGTCATCGAGGTCAAGGCGCCCAGGCTTCCCCGCGCCTCATCCGGTTTCTGCTCGACGATTGATGGTCCGCGCGGCCACGCGTTGCCAGAGCTCTCCGCCGCCGCGCCAATGGGTCGACGGCGTCGTTGCGCCTTCAATCACGGCCCGTCGTCGTCGCTGCTCCTCGATGAGGCGAAGGCAGGCGTGGCGCCGGACGCCGGCTGGCCGGAGAGTGTCTGAGGGGCCGAGGGCGCCAGGCCTCCTTGCAGCACGCGGAGCGCGGAGGCGGGATCGTCGACGAAGGTGAAGAGGCCCATGTCCTCGGGGCTGATCATGCCGTGCCGGATCAGGGCGTCGAAGTCGACGATCTCGCGCCAGTAGGCCTCTCCGTACAGCAGCATGGTGATCTTGCGATCCAGCTTGGCCGTCTGCTGGAGCGTGAGGATCTCGAACATCTCGTCCAGCGTGCCGAAGCCTCCCGGAAAGGCGACCAACGCGCAGGCCATGTGCGCGAACCAGAGCTTGCGCATGAAGAAGTAGTGAAACTCGAAGGAGAGGCCGGGCGTGATGTAGGGGTTTGGCCGCTGCTCGTGGGGAAGGCCGATGTTGAACCCGATGGTCCGGCCGCCGGCTTCCTGGGCTCCGCGGTTGGCGGCCTCCATGATTCCCGGGCCGCCGCCCGAGCAGACGATCCGGCGATGCGCGTGCCCCTCGAGCGTCATCGACCAGGTGGTGATGGCCCGGGCCAGCTCGCGGGCTTCGGTGTAGTAACGGCCGAGAGGCCCCTCCGGGACTACGCGGGCCGATCCGAAGAAGACGATGGTGTCGCGCACCTGCTGCTCGCGCAGCGCGCGCAGCGGCGCCAGGTACTCCGCTATGATCCGCAGCGGCCGCGCGTCGTCGCTGTCGAGAAAGTCCTGGTCCCGGTAAGCCACGACGGGGTCGGTGACGGAATCGGTTCCCAGATCGGCATGTGCGTCGAGATGGTCGGGGCGCTTGGGGGTCATGACCTCACCCTCGACGCGAAAAATCGACGAACCCGCGCTCCACGTCGGTGTGCTCGAGCTTGACGGTCACCCGATCGCCGACGTCCAGACCCTCGAACCCGCGCACGACCCGCCCCTCGACGGGTGGCCGGAGCAGGCGCACCCAGGTCCCCTTGGCCGAGGCGCCGGTCACGAAGGCCTCGAACGTCGCACCGATCTGCCCGCTCATCAGCAGCGCGGCGGCCGACTTTCTCACCTGCCGCTCCACTTTGGCCGCGCTGTCCTCGGCGGCGGTGCAGCGCTGCGCCAGCGCGGTGAGATCGGCGACCGAATAGGGCGGCTGCTGGTCCGCGAGCGCCGCTTTGATCAGCCGCTGGGTGAGAAGATCGGGGTAGCGCCGGTTGGGGGCGGTCGAGTGGGTGTAGTTCTGCACCGCCAGCCCGAAGTGCTCGGTCGCGCGCTGCCCGGGGATCTCGACGGCGTACTCGCCGCGGCCGAGCAGCTTCACGACCGCCAGCGAGAGATCGGGAAAGTGGTCGGGATCGGTTTGCCGGCGCTCGGTCAGGAAGGCCTCCAGCGCCGGCGCGTCCGGTTGGCCAGGCAGGCGCGCCCCGTGAGTCCCCGCCAGCTCGACGATGCGATCCCAGCGCTCGGGTGCGCGCAGAATCCGCCGCACCGAGGGAAATCCCTTACGCTCCAGGAAGCGCGCGGTGGTGACGTTGCCGGCCACCATGAAATCCTCGATCAATTGCTTGGCCCGGGTTTGCCGATCGAGCCGCAGATCCGACACGGCGTCCCCCTCGAACACCGCGTGCGGCTCGAGCGTCTCGAGTTCCAGCGCGCCGTGTTGGTGGCGTCGCTGCCGGAGCGCCTGCGCGACCCGATCCTGGAGGCGCAGGTTCTCCGCCAGCCCGGCGACGGCGGCCACCTTGGAGGGAGGCTCCGCGCCCCCCTCCAGCCAGGCGGCGACGCTGTTGTAGGCCAGCTTCGCCTTGTTGACGACGACGGCGCGGGAGAGCGGCGGCGGCGCGCCTGGCCCTTCGGCCCGCACCTCCCCGTCGCCGCCGACCAGGATCTCGACGACCAGGGCGAGGCGCTCGCCCCCTTCGTTGAGCGAGGTCAGATCGGTGGAGAGCCGCTCCGGCAACATCGGGAAGATCCGCGCGTCGGTGTAGACCGACGTGGTGTTGGTGCCGGCGTGATGATCGAGGGCCGACCCTTGCTTCACCTTGGCGTCGACGTCCGCGATGGCGATCAGGATCTTGGTCACCCCCGCCGGCATCGCCTCGGCGACCGTGAGCTGGTCGAGATCGCGCGAGTCGTCGTTGTCGATCGACGCCCACAGCAGCCCGCGCAGGTCCCGAGTGTGAGGATCGAGGGGGCCGATCCCGGCGTCCAGCCGCTGCGCCTCGGCCATCTCGGCGGCGGAGAACTCGGGCAACAAACCGCGGTCGCGCATCGCCCGCTCGGCGATGCGCTGCAGATCGCTTCGCATGGTGGTCATGGTTGCCGTGACCTTACCGCAGGAGGTCCCGGGATGTGCGCCCATGGCGGGAGCGAAAAAGTGTCCCGCCAAGCTGGGCGACGGTGGCTGTTCCGGCGAGGGAATCGGCCCGGCGAATGGGAGCGAGAGCAGCGGTCAGCTGGGCGAGGGACGGGAGGCGGCCGCCTCGCGCGCGGGGGGGCGCGACACCGCCTGAACCGGGACGGCGCGCTTGGCGATGGCGGCGCTGATGCGGGCGGCGTCTCGACCGACGCCGTGAATCATCGCGGAAGAGAGCGCGTGCAGGAAGTGCAGGCCCACGAAGTAGAGGCCGGGCACGTTCTCGACGATGCCGCTGGCGTGTCGGACCTCGCCGGCGGCGTCGAAGATGGGGAGCGCGATCCACGGGAAGCTGGCGTCGAACCCGGTGCACCAAATGACGTTGGCCACCTCGGGCGTGCTGCCGTCGTCCAGGAGCGGCCGTCCCTGGCGAACCCCCACGGTGCGGGGGACGCGCGTGACGCCTGCGGCTGCCAGCTCTTTCGGCTTTTGGCGAATGAGGGGGACGCCACCCTTTTGCCTGCGCGCCTTTCGTCCCATCGGCGTCTTGACGGTCAGGATGCGGTGGAAGACGAGCCGGAAGACCAGACGCACCAGGAAGAGCTTCGCCAGGAGGCCGTCGAACTTGAACGGCACGTGCCCGGGATGCCGTCCCGACAGTGACACGCGGTGCTTGGCGGCCAGCTCGATCGCGATCTCGGCGCCCGAGTTGCCGGCGCCCACGATGAGCACCCCTCCTTCGCGAAGCTGCCCCGGGTTCTTGTAGTCGGCCGCGTGGAGCTGCACGACGCTCGGATCGAGCTCGCGCGCAAAGGCCGGAACGCGGCCCCGTTGGTAGCTGGCCATGGCGACGACGACCTGCGCGGCCTCGAACTCCCGTCCACCGGCGCGGACGACGAAGGAGTCCCCGATACGTGCCAGCCCGTCCACCTCGACGCCGGTCAACACCGGAAGCTCGAAGCGCGCGGCGTACGCTTCCAGATAATCGGCCATCTGGTCCTTGCTGGGGCATTCGTTCGGCAGGGCCGGGAACGGCATGCCGTCGAGGCCGTCGAATTTCGCCGGTGAGAACAGGCGCAAGGAGTCCCAGCGGCGTCGCCAGGCATCGCCGATGCGCGCCTGAGCGTCGAGGATGACGAAGCGGAGGCCGTGCCGCTTGAGGTGATAGCCGACCGACAGCCCGGCCTGGCCGCCGCCGATCACGATGACGTCGAAGGTGGTCTGTTTGTTCATGGGGCCAACCTAGCCGGCGGCCACACGCGCCGCGTCGGCTGAACTCCCCATTTTATGCAGCCACGTTGGCCAGCCGGCGTGGGTGTTCTTACCCATGCCGGCCGGCGCGCGCGACGAACCGCGCGGCGCTCCCGGTTCAGACGACGTCATGCTCGTAGGCCCAGGCCGTCGCGGCGGAGCGCGAGCCGACGTCGACCTTGACGAAGATGTTGCTCACGTGGCGGTCGACGGTCTTTTCGCTCAGGAACAGCTCACGCGCGATGGCCTTGTTGGTCTTGCCGGCGGCCACCAGACGCAGCACCTGGAGCTCGCGCTGGGTCAGCCCATGCGCGGCTTTGGTCGTCGGCTCCCCCGCGGGCGCGCCGGCCACCAGGCCGTCGGGCGGCGCGCCGAGCTCCTCGAAGATGGTCCGGGCGGCATCGAGCTGCATCCGCTCCCCCTCGCCGTCGCCCAGCGCCCGACAGGCCCGCGCCAGATCGACGCGCACGCGGGCCGCCAGGTAGGGGGCGCTCATCTTCTGCCAGACCCAGAACGCCCGTCGCAGCGGCCCGAGCGCAGCCTGGGCGTCGCCGTCCGCCAGATGAATGCGCCCGCGCGCGTGGCCGGCGAGCGCGCCGAGCACCTCGGTGGGGAAGGTCGCCGCGATCTCGTCGAGCGCGCCACAGGCCTGGCGTGCGGCCTCGAGGTCACCGGCCGCGAGATGGATCTCGACGGCGGCGGGGAGCAGCTTGGCGCGCGCCAGTGGATCGTTCGCCTCGGCGACGACGCGGCGGATCGAGCTGACCGCGACGTCGAGCCGTCCCTGCGCCAGGCGCAGGAGTGCCAGGCCCGGCTGCGGCTCGCCTCCGCGCTGGCTGGCGACCTTGAAGCAGTCCTCCGCCGCCTCGAACGCGCCGCGCAGGCGGTGGATCTCCCCCTCCTGGTAGCTGGCGTCGGAGCGCGCGGCCGGCTCGTTCGCCCCGACGAGCTTGCCGGCCTGCCGCGCCTCTTCGAGCGCCTCGGGCCAGGCGCCGCCGATCTGAAGCAGCTCGGCGCGGTGGACCAGACAGGCGCCGTGGAAGTTCACCAGCCCCGCTTCCCTCTCGCACCAATCCGAGAGCGCGGCGGTCCACTCGCGTGCTCGATCGAGCGCGTAAACACGGGTGAAGCCGGCGATGACGCCGCAATAGATGAGACCGGTCAACACCGGCGACATCTGCCCGGCGAGCGCCTGCAACATGCTTTCGTCGAGCAGCGCCATCCCCCTCTCGATCTGGCCCGTGCGGAGGAGCGCCCGTCCCTGCAGGCTGCGGCCGAAGACGGAGAGGTCGTGGTCGCCGGTGCGATCGCCGATGGCTGCCGCCTGCGCGGCCACGTCGTGGGCGGCTTCGTCCTGCCCCATGAGCTGGTGACGATGGGCCACCGGAAGCAGCAGATACCCCTCTTCGGCGCATTCGGAAGGTTGCTCATCGACCAGACCCTGCGCGCGCGCGAGCCAGGCGCTCGCCCGCCCCGCCTCGCGCAGAAACATCAGTCGAAAGCCGATCCAGAACGCCGCGCGCGCCGCCCGCTGCGGCTCCCCCCCTGCGAGGCGTGCCCCGTAGACGCGCTCGAGGGCCTGGAGAAACTCGTCGTCTCGCCCGCAGATCTGCGCCGCCTCCGCCAACCGCTCGAGATCGTCGGCGCCGAGCGGAGAGGTCGCGTCGCTGGCGGCGAGCGCAGCGTACGCCTCCTGCCAGGCGCGCCGCGCGTGGGCTTGGCGCCCGCGCTCGAGCGACGTTGGTGGCGACGAGACCGACGACATAGCGTGGTGGCTACGCTGCCCGATGTGGCGCGCTTTCGCAAAAGGGGCTGAGGGACCGGTGTGGCGCGCCGGAATCCCGAGCGCGGGATTCAAGGTGACGGCAACGACGCGTCGAACACGACCTGGTCGTAGCGATAGAGCCGCTCGAAGAGGGCGCGCGCCGTGTCGAGAGGTGCGCGCGTCCGCGCGATCTCGCCGATGCTGCGCTCCCCGTCGATGGCCTCGAACAGCCGCCGCTCCAGCGCGTCGATCGGAAGATAAATGTCGGTGAAGGTGTGGCCCCGGTTGATCAGCACGGCGGCGGCGCCGGGAGGCAGCCGTTCCTGAACGCAGAGGGTGTCGGGCATTCGAATGGGGACGTAGGCCGGCCAGCCGTCACTGCTCGAGTCCGGTCGCCGTGAGGCGCCCGGTTCGTCGTCTCGATGAGCGACCAGGCTGTGACGAACCATGGTGCCCCGAAAGAGCTCGACGGCGGCGTACCGCTCTGCGGGCGGAAGCCGCGCGATCCGCGCCGATTGCGGGAGGCGGGCCATGACGCCGCAGAGAGGGTCGTAGGGCGCCTGCTTCACCCAGCGACCGAAGGTCAGCCGACCTCGCTGGAGAAGATCGAACAGCTGCGGCACCGCGTAGGCGCGATCGTGTGGGTGCAGCAGCGCATCGGCGAGGGCCGCCTCCTGCCTGAAATCCGGCGCCTCGCGCAGCAGGCTGGCCAGCGGATGTCCGGCGGGCAGGGCCCCGAGCGCGATGACGAGATCGCGAATCCCCTCGGCGGTCGCTTCGATGCCGACCCGCTGGCAGAACTCCTGCAGCATGTAGACGCCCGTCCGCCCGTACGGCGCGTACACCATGAGATGCGTCGCCCCGCCCGGCGCCAGCACGTCGCGCAACGCCCCCAACGCCGCATCGGGGTCGGCGAGGTGATGGAGGACGCCGGTGCAGACGATCTGGTCGAAGGTCGCCCCCAGCTCCCTGACCCGCTCGATGGGGAGCTGGTGGACCTGAAGGTTGTCCAGACGGTATTTCTGCTTGAGGGCCTCGCTGCAGCGAACGCTCGTCTCGCTGAAGTCGATGGCGGTGACGCGGGCCCGAGGCCAGCGCAAGGCATGCTTGGCCCCCTGCGATGTCCCGCAGCCGGCGATCAGGATGGAGTGGTCGTCGCGGTAGGCGCTGGTCGGCCAGAACAGATGATGGTCCGCGCGGCGCCGCTGCCGGTCGTGCCAGAGGAGCCGATACCGCTCGAGATCGTCGACGGGAGGAGGGTAGGGGTGGCGCTCGTAGAAGCTTCGGACCTTGCTGTCCACACTTGCCCCAGTTGCCCCACTCGCCACGGTTTCTCCCTCCTCACATGTAGCGGCAGAAATCTGGCTGACAAGTGCCGTTCGAGACATGCGGCGATGACGCTCGCCCGCTGTCATAGAGGCCGCGGTGAATCAGGCGAAACCCTTACTGGTGACCCTCTCTCCTGGTCTCGCACCTTCCGGCGACCAGCGCGGGCGGACCTGGCCGAACCCTATGCGTCTTCAGCCGCCAGAGCATCGAGGTTGGCGAGCAGCTCGTCGGCGGTGGAGGCGCTGAGCGGCGTGCCGTCGGCGGTGGCGATCACGAAGCCCAGATCGCAACGCTGACAGCGGTTGAGGCAGTCCTTCACCAGCGGCGCGTGCTCGCGATCCCTCAGCGCGGAGAGCAGGGGAGCCGTGTCGGGGGCCAAGCGCTCGATGGACTTCTTGCACAGTTCGATGCGCACGATGGATGCAAGCTACACCAACCCCGAGGCGCTGAAGTTGTCAGCGGCCAGGCCCGGCCAAAATGCGCGCCCGTTACCTGCGGGCCGTCGCTCGCCGCCGCCGGGCGAGGAGCAGCGACGCCGCCCCCAGCATGATCAGCGGAGATCCCCGCGCAGCGCGGCCCGCGGGGCCGTCGGCGTCGATCGCGCACGAGCAGCCCGCCGAGGTGGTCGACGACTGCGTGCCTTCGCCGCCTTGCCCGGCGACACCAGCGCCACCGGATCCGGTCGTCGCCCCGGTTCCCCCGGTGCCCGCCGTCGTGCCGCCGGATCCGGTCGTCGCCCCGGTTCCCCCGGCACCCGCCGTCGTGCCGCCGGTTCCCGCCACGGTCCCGCCGCCGCCGGTTCCGGCGTGACCTGCCGCGCCTGCCGCACCGCCGCCGCCCGCGCCGGTCGATGAACCGCCGGTCCCGGCGCCTCCCGTCCCCGTCGTGGTGGCGCCTCCCGCCCCGCTTCCCCCGCTGCCGCCCACGCCGCCGTCGCTGGTGGTGGCCGCCCCGTACTCGTAGGCGCCGAGATCGGGAGCGCTCCCCACGTAGGGAAGACCAACGTCGGTGCCTTTGTCGATCATCTGGCTGCCGGCGGCCAGCTTCAGAAAGTCGACGTTCGGCATGCTGCCGTCGGCCGCGCGAGGTCCGAGCGCCCCGGAGGACTCGACGCCCACGCCGGTCATCGAGACGCTCGGGTCAGTGATGCTGGCGAAATCCTTGGCCGCCGGCGTGATGCCCAGATCCCAGGTGTTGAACATGGTGTCCACGCCCGTCATGTTGGTGTTCTTGTTGGGATAGCCGATGTTGTTCCGCATGATGTGGACCAGCGATCCCGTCAAGGTGATGGTCGTGTCCGGCATGCCGGCGGGGCTGGCCAGCATGTTGTATTGCGTCCCGTTCATGAACGACGTGTTGTTGTACCAAGTGTTCCCGCCCGTCGAATGGTTGGCGTAGAACCCCGACGCCTTGTTCTTCCAGGCCACGTTGTTCTGGACCAGGTGCCGGACGCCGGTCTGGCTGCTCCCCATCTTGAAGCCGTTCCCGTTTCCGTCGGCCGGGTTGAAGGTGCCGTACATCGCGTACCCGTTGCCGAACGCCCAGGAGTTCTCGACGGTGACCGGGACCTCCTGGTTGATGAGATCGTATCCGTCGTCGGAGTTCCACCAGGACCGGCAGCCGCGGATGGTGGTGGAGGCCCCGGTCGTCTGGTAGTGGACGCCGAAGCCGTCGGCGTTCTGCCCCTGTCCCTGTGATGACGTCGCGTCGTAGTTGTCGTGCGCGTCGCAATTGAGGAGAAGGTGGCCCCCGGCTGTCTTGCTGCCGATGAAGATCCCGTTGCCGCTGTTGTGGTGCATGTTGAGGAGCTCGAAGATGTCGTTGCCGCCGCTGAGCACGTCCACGCCGTTGTTGGAGAACGTGTTCATCGGGACGTAGCGGATCTCGAGCCCCTTGAAGCGCAGCCAGCTGGCGTTGATGACGAACCCGTGGGTGTAGCCGGTGGTCGAGATGACCATGTTCGTGAAGTCGAAGACCGGCGTTTCGCCCGGGTAGGCAAAGTAACTGATCCGGTTGGTGTCCGAGGTCCCGCTCTTCGTGAAGGTGATGCCGGCGCTGCTGGTGGTGGGGGTCGTGATGCTGTAGGTCCCGCCGCGGATGTAGACCGTGTCTCCCGCGACCGCCGTGTCGGCCCCCTTCTGCAGGGTGGCGAAGGGCGCATCGATGGTGCCGGCGTTCGAATCGCTGCCGGTGGTGGCCACGTAATATTCAGCGGCGGCGGCGCTGCCGGGCGCGACCAGGGCGGCGAGGACGATCAGCGAGGCCGACAGGCCGAGCACCATCCGGCGGTGCCGGGACGGTGGTGGTCGTCGTCCGCGAGGCCCCGTCGGACGTGTCTCCCCCAGCGGTCTTTCGAGCGAAGCGAGCATTCGATTCTCCCGTCGTGAAGGTGGCAGCCAGCGTGTCTTCGAGCCTGCCTACAGGATAAGGGTCGCGGAAATCGTAGTTGCTGCAAGCCTCGGGAAACGACAGCGGAAGACGTGCGATTTCGAGGGGGCGTTCATTATTGACCGATGTGTCAATAAGTGGTACCGATCCTCTCGTGCCTGGCCGCCCGCGCAGCTTCGATCCCGACCGGATTCTCGACGCCGCGATGGGGCTGTTCTGGAAGCAGGGCTACGCTGGCACCGGTCTGGCGGACCTGGAGGCCGCGACCGACCTCGGGCGCCAGAGTCTCTACGGCGCCTTCGGTGACAAGCGGGCTCTGTTCGAGCGCGTCGTCGAACGCTACTTCGACACCGTTCTGCGGCCCGGCTTCATCGACCCGCTCGACAAGCCGGGATCGGCGCGGGCGAACATCGAGCGGGTGCTGCGGCAGGCCGGCGAGTATGCGGCGGCGCCCGGCTTCGACGGCTGCCTGGTCGGCAACTCGGCGGCCGAGCTCGGGCTGCACGACCCCACGATGGCCGATCTCCTGCGGCGAAAGCTGGCGCTGGTCGAAGAGGGCTTCTATCGGGCGATCATCCGGGCGCAACGCGCGGGCGAGATGAGGAAGAAGATCGACGCGCGCGCGGTCGCCCGCTCGATCGTTGCCACCGCCCAGGGGCTGGCCGTGGTGGCTCGGGTCAACCGCGACCGTGGCTTCATCCGCGCCGTCGTCGACGTCGCGCTGGCCCAGCTCGACTGAGGGGCGGACGGTGGCGTGAGCAAGGGAAATCAGTGGGGATGTCTGCCGGATAATTATTGACCGAGTAGTCAACAACAACCAGACAGCTGGAGAAGGAGCCCATCCATGGAAGAGAAAGCGAATACCCCGACCGCTGCCCACCTCCCCGATTTCAGGGGGAAGGTTGCCCTCGTGACTGGCGGCACCACCGGCATCGGCTGGGCCGCGGCGGACCTGTTCCATCGGGCCGGCGCGCAGGTGGTCATCACGGGCCAGAACCCAGCCTCGCTGGAGGAAGCGCGGCGAAGACTGCCCGCAGAGGTGATCACGCTGCGCGCGGACGCCCGGTCGGTCGACGATGCCGCCGCCGTCGCGGCCGAGCTGGGGAGGCGCTTCGGTCGGCTCGACGTCGCGTTCCTCAACGCCGGCGTCGCCCAGCTCGCACCGATCGAGATGGTCGACGAGCGGCACTATGCCGAGCACATGGACATCAACGTCAAAGGCGTCGTGTTCACACTACAGAAGGTTCTTCCGCTGATGAGCGCGGGCGGATCGGTCGTGGTCACGACGTCCGTTGCCGGTTCAAGGGGCTCGCCCCACCTCGGCATCTACGGCGCGTCGAAGGCTGCGCTGGCGGCCCTGGTGCGTTCGCTGGCGGTGGAGTTGGCCGGACGCCAAATCCGAGTCAACGCCATCTCGCCCGGGCCGACCCAGACGCCGATCCAGGAAAAGTTCGGGCTCCCCGCCGAGATGCTGGTGGCCGCCGAGAAGCAGATGAGCGCGAGAATTCCGCTGGGCCGCTACGGCACCCCCCGGGAGATCGCCCACGTTGCGCTCTTCCTGGCCTCGCCGGCGGCGTCCTTCATCACCGGCGCCGAGATCCCCGTCGACGGGGGCCTGCTGGCGGCGTGAAGTCGCCGTCGTCGCTCATGGACATCAAGGCTCTGCGCGTCCCTGATCGTATCGGTCAACCCGCCGCCGACGCCGCCGCCGATGCCGCCGCCGATGCCGCCGAAGGCGCTGCGGCGGCGTCGACGGCGGCGGTGGGGAGCTTGGCCGCCGTCTTCGTTCGCGTCGGCTTCTTGGCCATCTTCTTGGCCATCTTCTTGGCCGTGGTCTTGGCCGGCTTCTTGGTCATCGTCTTGGCGGCCTTCGGGGCCTTCCGAGCTTTCGGGGCCTTCCGAGCTTTCGGGGCCTTCCGAGCTTTCGGGGCCTTCCGAGCTTTCGGGGCCTCGACGCCAAGCTTCTTCGCCCGGCGTGCCTCGCGGTACTTTTTGATCTTCGCCTTCGGAACGTCCTTGTGCTTCGCGCACACCATCCCGAAGACGGGGGCCGCCGGGTTCTTGCACCCAGGCACCGGGCAGTGCTGACGGGGCGGCTTCTTCCGAGGCTTCCCGGCCAGCGTCAGAGCCGCAGTTTTCGGCGGTCGGCCGGGCCCGCGCTTGCCTCCGCCGAGCGCGCTTTCAACGGCGGCGCGGGCGCGGTCCAGGGTCTCGCTCTCGAGGAGACCGGAGAGATTCTTAACGAAGTCTTCGATGAGTGATTGGACGTTGGCCATTGGACCCCGATAGTAGGCTACAGCTGTGCGCGATACCGAGATAAATGTCTCGGCGCTTCGACGGGCTTGTTCTCCGCGCCGTCACCGACGAATATGCCGGGACCGACCATGGACGCCAGTAAACAAGCTCAGCTCTCCGCGCCGCCGACCGGAGGCGCGCCCGTCAGCCGCAAGATCAATCATCCGCTTGTCACCCTCGTGGACGTGGAGATCTTCACGATCACCTTCACCGCCGACTGCATGTCCCACAGCTGCCGCTGCCGCGACGCGGACGATGTTCAGCGAAACGACGCCTGCTGTCAGCACGGCGCCGACGTGCTGGTTCCCGAGAAGGCCGCCATCCTGCGCCGGGCCGCCGAGGTCTCCTCGGTCTTGAAGGCCGATTGGCGACAGCCCGAGGCCTGGTTCGACGAGCGCGATCCGGAGCTCGACCCCGACGCGCCGGAGGGGATTCTCTTGCGAACCGCGACGACCGATCTCACTGACGAGTCGTCAGGCTGCGTCTTCCTCGAGCACACGGGCGCGCGCGGCTGCGGGCTCCACCGCGCGGCCCTGGTCCACGGTTTCGATCCGGCCGAGATCAAGCCCGGCGTCTGCCGCCTTTATCCGCTGTCGCTCCTCGAGCGGCAGCTGGGGCTCAGCCCTGACTTCGATCGCTACTCCTGCGCGAACGACGAGGGACCCACCGTCTATCGACTCATGCGCGGAGTCGTCGGCGAGCTCTTCGGCGCGGGTCTGGTCGAGGAGCTCGACCGCATGGAGTCGGAGATCGTCAAACGCCGGCTTCGCCTGCTGCCCAAGGCGCGAAGCTCGCCCTGACACGCTCGCTGGCTGGCCGGTCGTCGCATTCGGTCCACCAAAGGTCTAGAGTTCTTTCGCCGTCCGGCGCCGGCGACAGCGCCGCTTTCCCCGGGCGCCTGCGTTGATGCGATGAATCCTCCGGAGGCGCACCAAACTTCGAAGGGACTGGGCGTTCTGTCGCTGACGGCGCTGGGGGTGGTCTTCGGCGACATCGGCACCAGCCCGCTTTACACGCTGCACGAGTGCCTGGGCGGCCAGCACGGCGTCGCGCCGGGGCGCGAGAACGTCCTCGGGATCCTGTCGCTCATCTTTTGGTCCCTGACGATGGTCGTCAGCGTGAAGTACCTGATCTTCGTCCTGCGGGCGGACAACCGCGGTGAGGGGGGAATCTTCGCGCTGCTGGCGCTGCTGCCCGACCGCGCCCGCCGCGACGGTCGTCCCAGCACCACGCTCGAGCCGGCGGCCTGGGCGGCCTTGTTGGTCATGGCCGGGGCGGCGCTGCTCTACGGCGACGGAATGATCACCCCCGCCATCTCGGTCCTGAGCGCGATCGAGGGGCTGGGGGTGGCGGCGCCGCATCTGAAGCCCGTCGTCTTGCCGCTCACCTGTGCGGTCCTGATCGCGCTCTTCGCTCTTCAGCGCCGCGGGACGGGAAGCGTCGGAGCCCTCTTCGGTCCCGTCATGGCGGTCTGGTTCGTGACCCTCGCTGTTCTCGGCGCGCGCCAGATCGCGCGGAACCCCTCGGTGTTGACCGCGCTCGATCCCTGGCACGCCATCCACTTCTTCGCGCTGCGGCGCGGGCGCGGTTTCGTCGTCCTTGGCTCGGTGGTCCTGGCGGTGACCGGCGGTGAAGCGCTCTACGCCGATCTGGGGCACTTTGGGCGGCGCCCCATCCGGTCGGCCTGGTTCGCGCTGGTCATGCCAGCGCTGGTCCTCAACTACTTCGGCCAGGGGGCGCTCATGCTCTCCGAGCCGATCGGGCACGAGAGCGCCTTCTTCGCCATGGTTCCGGCCGGGCCCTGGACCTACGGTCTGGTGGCGCTGTCGACGGCGGCCACGGTGATCGCGTCGCAGGCGCTGATCACCGGCGCATTCTCGATGACCTACCAGGCGATGCAGCTCGGCTATCTGCCTCGCCTCACCGTGCGGCACACCTCGTCGGACACCGAGGGGCAGATCTACGTGCCGGAGGTCAACTGGATCCTGGCCCTGGCCTGCGTCGCGCTGGTGCTGGCCTTCGGCAGGTCCGACCGATTGGCTGCCGCCTACGGCATCGCGGTCACCGGGACCATGGTGATCACGTCGATCGTGTTTTTCGAGGTGACGCGGACGACCTGGCGATGGCCGCTCTGGAAGGCGCTTCCACTGCTGCTGCTCTTCCTTTCGTTCGACCTCCCATTCTTCGCCGCCAACCTTCTCAAGCTCCCCGAGGGAGGTTTCGTGCCGCTCCTGATCGGTGCCGTCGTGTTCGCGGTCATGGCGACCTGGAAGCGCGGGCGGCGCATCTACCGCGACCGCCTGGCGCTGGACTCGAAGCCGGTGGAGCAGCTCATCGCGGGACGCGGGTACGCCAAGGAGCAGCACCCGGCGCGCTGCCCGGGCGCCGGCATCTTTCTGAGCTCGAATCCCGAGGGCTTTCCCCCGGTGGTCTTGAACCTGGTGCAACGGGTTCGCGTCCTCCCCGAGATCGTGGTGCTGCTGACGATGGAGGTCCTGCACGTCCCTCACGCCGACGGATCGGAGATGGACGTTCGCGATCTGGGGAGCGGAATCTATCGGGTGCTGATCAAACAGGGGTTCATGGATCCCTCCGACGTTCCGCGCGCGCTGCAGCGGGCGATCGCTCGCTTCGCGCTCCCTGTCGACCTCGCAACGGCCACCTACTACATCGGCCGCGACAGCTTCCTGGCGACCTCTGCCGGCCAGATGGGACGGATCAGTGAATGGTTCTTCGCGCTCTTGACGCGCAACGCGAGGTCGTCGACCGATCATTTCCACATCCCGCCCCAGCAGGTGGTCGAGATCGGCTCGAGAATCGACCTCTGAGTCGCCGGCGGCAACCCGTTGACATCGTCTCCTCACACGACGACGGTCAGACCTGGACCAGGCTTTGCGCGAGAAAGGCCGCGACGGGGATCCTAGGGCATCTGAAGAACGCGCACCCAGCCGTCCGCCATGTCGGTCACGAAGGCGGTCGTACCGTCCGGTGAGATCGCGACGCTCGTTCCGCCGCCCGCGGGATAGCTGGCGACCACGGTGTTGGATGTGAGTGAAATGACCTGGACGGACCCGACCCCGACGACCACCGCTTCGGTTCCATCGGCCGTGATGGCCACGTCGTGGAAATCCAGGTTGGGGGTATCGTTGTCCATCAGTGCGACGGGTGTGATCGAGCCGCTGGCCAGCGTGATCACGTCGGCCGTGGCTTCTGCGACGACGGCTTTCGTCCCATCGGGCGTGATGGCGACGCCGGACGAGGTGGACGACAGGGAGAGGTGCGAGACGGTTCCCGGAAAGGTCACTTCGTAGAGCCGATCGTCGAGCTCCATCGTCACCAGGGCGAAGGCGCCGTCCGGGCTGATGGCGACGCCGGACGGATCGTTCGTGTCGCTGAAGTTGACGAACATGAAGTTCGGGCTTCCCAGGCTGGGCGCGAAGGTGTTGAGGCCCATCGCCACGCAGCCGCTGCTCAGATCGGGAACAGCAGCTTCCGTTCCGCCCGGGAAGTAGGCGACATCGCCCAGCGTGGTGCCGACACAGGGGTCGGCGATGGTTCCCGTGAGCGTGTCGTTGGTCAGGTCGATCACCGCGATACCGTTGATTCCGCCGTTGCCGTTGGTCAGCAAGGTGGCGAGAGCCTGCGTGCCGTCGGGCGAAACCGCGATGCCCATCGGTTGACTCGGAGCTCCGGTGCTGATGGACGCGATCGCATGGGTGGCGAGCGTGACGATCTCGATCGGTCCGTTGTTGATGTCGCTCGCGACGACCAAGCTGGTCCCGTCGGGCGTCACCGCGATGCCGTGCGCGCCCGAAATCAAGTAGGGGGATGAAAACCACTGGGGAGCGGCGGAGGCGACGGTCGAACCGCCTCCGTTGACGGCGGTCACCCGCCAGAAATAGATGACGCCGGCTTCGAGGGTCGAAGACGGGACCACCAGGTCCGTCGCCGTCGCGCTTACGGATTGGTTCACGACGTCCGTCGCGCCGAAGCTCGTGCTGGTGGCGACCTCGACGGTGTAAGAGGTCGCGTCGTCGGCGGCGTTCCATTGAAGGTCCGGCGTCAGCGGCTGGGCAGAGGAACCCTGGAGCGGAGAGACCAGCGTGAAGGTGCCAGGGGGAGCCACGGCTCCGGCGCCGCCAGCCGCACTTGTGCCACCGCCGCCAGCAGTTCCGATCGCTCCCCCAGTGCCGGTCAAGCCGCCCGTACCGTTGGCTCCGCCGCCGCCTCTGTTGCCGGCCCCGCTTCCGCCGGTTCCTCCGTCGTCAGAGCCGCCACCACATCCACTTGAAACGGCCGCCATCGCGAACAGTGAGCAAAGGGCAGTTCGGAACATCTTGTTCTCCCGAAGGTAGAGACCACGCCGCCACACGGCCATCCTCGCGGTCGCACGGCTAAATCTCACTCTCGGCAGAAAGTCGGATGAACAAGAGTCACGCCGTTCTCAAGCGGGCCTCGCGGGTCGCAGGCGAAAACGATTTTTGTTTATTTTCAGCGCGCGAATCTTTGATTCCAGCGTCGAGCGCGGAATCCCCAGGCGCGCAGCCGCTCCTGACGGCGGGCCGGGAGCGGCAAGACGCAGGTCACACGGCAAGATCGTGCTTCGTGTAGCCTAGACATCTCCAGCGAATGAGATACCTCTTGGGCTGGGGGGCAAGGACATCGAAGCCGGATCTTGTTGCGCGAAAGCTCCGGTGTCGGCACACCCGCGGGAGGGAGAGTCGTGAACCTGGTCTCGGTGATCGCCGAGCAGGGGCTGTTGCTGGTCTTTGCCAACGTGCTGCTGCAGCAGCTCGGCGTTCCCATCCCTGCCGAGCCGACGCTGGTTGTCGCCGGCAGCCTGGCCGCGCGCGGCCTCTTGCCGTTGCCCGGCCTGGTGGGGGTGACCTGGCTGGCGGTGCTGCTCGCCGACTCGACCTGGTACTGGTTGGGGCGTCGCTACGGCAATCAGGTTCTGCGGGTCATCTGCCGGCTGGCCCTCTCCCCTGATTCGTGCGTGCGGAACACCGAGCAGACCTTCACCCGCTGGGGCCTGAAGTCGCTGGCGGTGGCCAAGTTCATACCAGGATTCTCCATGGTGGCGCCGCCCCTGGCGGGCGCCATGCGGGTCAGCTGGGGGAGCTTCCTGTTGTTCGATCTCATGGCGGCGGTGCTGTGGTCGTCGGTCGGGATCGGCGCCGGGCTCATCTTCTACCGGCAGGTCGATCGGGTGCTCGCGGCGCTGGCAGGCCTGGGCGGATGGGCGCCCGTGGTCGGCGTGATCTTGCTGGCTGCCTTCGTGGGTGGGAAATGGGTTCAGCGGCGGCGGTTCTATCGCAGCCTGCGGATGGCCCGCATCACGGTCAACGAGCTCAAACGCCTCATCGACGGAGGCGCCAATCCCGTTGTCTTCGACGTTCGCACGGCCACCGCCCGCGAACGCGATCCTCAACGGATCCCGGGCGCCGTCGCCTTCGATCTGTCGCAGGTGGACGCCGCCGTGGCCGAGCTGCCCGACGAGCGCGAGGTCATCCTTTATTGCAACTGCCCCAGCGAGGCGTCCGCTGCACGCATTGCGCGTCGGCTGATGGATCGCGGCGTCCGGTCGGTCCGGCCACTGGCGGGTGGCCTGCAAGCCTGGATCGACGCCGGGTTCGAGGCGGAGACAGGCTGAGGATCGCCTCAATCAAACGGGCGGGAGCGCGCGCAAGGTGAAGACATTCGTCGACCATCTGCAGGAGCGCACGCCGCCGCCTTGGGAGCTCGGCCCGTCGTGGCTACCCCAGCCATCCCTGAAAGCG
>CAVRRT010000007.1:0-6698 GCA_963723305.1 uncultured Pseudomonadota bacterium | reverse complement strand
GGCCATGAGGACGCGGACCTTTTCGGTGTCGGCCAGGTCCTTCATGAGCGAAGAGTGCTTCTTCGCGGGGACCCCCAGCTCGCTGAGCAGCTTGGCAGCCTCGGCTTCGGCGTCCCAGCCGTTCAGGTCGGCGAAGGCGGCCTCCAGCTCACCGGCCCGCACGCCGTCGGCCTCGCTGAAGTCCGGCTTCGCATAGAGCGCGTCCTTCTCCACCATCAGCGCGTGCAGCCGCTTGTGGCCCATGATGACCGCCGTCAGGGCCGGCACCTCGTCGAAGGCGAAGTGATCCTGGGAGAGCATGCTGAGCCGCTTGTTCGGCTCGATGCTCACCGAGCCGGAGGTCGACTCGATCTTGCCCGCCAGGCACTTCAGGAAGGTCGACTTTCCGGCTCCGTTGGCGCCGATGAGCCCGTAGCAATTGCCGGGGGTGAACTTGACGTCCACCTCTTCGAACAAGGTCTGGCTGCCGAACGCGACGGAAAGGTTCTGAACGGTGATCATGCTGGCCCGGGGCGTCTTACGCTGGCGACGCGCGGGGTTCAAGTGGAAGCGGGAAGTCGGCCCGCACCTCGGGCGCCCTCCGCGGCCTTGCCGGGCGTTCCGCCGGCGGCCCAGCTCCCGGAGGGCGCGAAAAAAAGTCTCGGGGGGTGTCGATCTGGCCTTTCGCCGAACGACTCAGGGACGGACAGTTCAGTCCCCACAGCCAACGAGGAGAAAAGCCATGCAGTACCTACTTCTGATCTATGGAAATGAGGCGGACCGGGTGAACGCGACGAAGGCGGACATGGAGACGATGTTCGCGCAGTACCGCGATTTCACGCAGTCGATCCTCCAGAGCGGCCACATGAAGGCCGGCGATGCGCTCCAGCCGACGACGACGGCGACCACGGTGCGCGTGCGCGACGGCAAGACGCTGCGCACCGACGGACCCTTCGCCGAGACGAAGGAACAGCTCGCCGGCTACTACCTGGTCGAGGCCAAGGACCTCGACGAGGCGACCAAGCTGGGAGCGCGCATCCCGGGCGCGAGGACGGGCTCGATCGAGGTGCGGCCCATCCTGGAGATGCCCAAGGGCTATCCTCGGCCGTAACGGCGGGCGCGAAGCCGCTCGGGCTATGCTCCCGTTCGAGCGGACGATGGATGCAAGCGCCACCATAGAAGACGTCTTCCGCGGGGAACGCGGGCGCGTCTTGGCCACGCTGATCCGCCTCCTCGGCGACTTCGATCTCGCTGAGGAGGCTCTGGGCGCCGCCTGGGAGGCGGCCGTGCGCCAGTGGCCACGCGACGGGCGGCCCGACAACCCGCGCGCCTGGCTCATCCGCGCCGCGCGCAACAAGGCGGTCGACGACCGGCGGCGCCGGGCGCGCGAGGAGCTTCAGGCCGAGCCGGCGGCCACCGCGCCCGCCTGGTCCGACGACGGCGAGGCGCGCGAGGCGGAGAGCCCGCAGGGCCCCGATGACCGGCTGCGGCTCATGTTCACCTGCTGTCACCCGGCGCTGGCCGTCGAGGCGCAGGTGGCGCTGACGCTGCGCACGTTGGCGGGCCTCGGCACCGACGAGATCGCGCGCGCGTTCCTGGTGCCCGCCGCCACGATGGCCCAGCGGCTCGTGCGCGCCAAGCAGAAGATCCGCGACGCGCGCATCCCCTACCGCGTGCCCGACGACGACGAGCTGCCCGAGCGCGTCGACGCCGTGATGGCCGTGATCTACCTGGTCTTCAACGAAGGCTACGCGGCCACCTCGGGAGACGAGCTGGTGCGGCGCGAGCTCGGCGCCGAGGCCATCCGCCTGGGACGCCTGCTGGTCGAGCTGATGCCGGGGCGGCCAGCGCCGCGAGGACTCCTGGCGCTCATGCTGCTCCACGACGCGCGGCGCGAGGCGCGCGTGACGCCGGAGGGAGATCTCGTCGTGCTGGAGGATCAGGATCGGACGCGCTGGAACCAGGCGCAGATCCGCGAGGGCCTGGCGCTGGTCGACCAGGCCCTGCGCGGCGGCCCGGCCGACACCTTCGCGCTGCAGGCGGCCATCGCCGCGTTGCACGCGCGCGCCGCCCGCGCCGCTGACACCGACTGGCGGCAGATCGTGGCGCTCTACGCGCGGCTCTTCGCCGTGCAGCCCTCGCCGGTCGTCATGCTGAACCACGCCGCCGCGGTGGCCATGGCCGAGGGGCCGTCCGAGGGTCTGCGCCTCTTGGACCAGCTCGAGGCGAGCGGCACGCTGCCGCGGTACCACTGGCTGCCGGCGGCGCGCGCCGATCTGCTGCGCCGCCTCGGTTGCCGCGCGGAAGCGGCCCGGGCGTACGAGCAGGCCCTGGGGCTCGTCGGCAACGAGGCCGAGCGGCGTTACCTGCAGCGGCGGCTCGACGAGCTGGCGCGCTGAGCTTCAACCGACCGGCCGCGGTGCGACGGATCGCCGCGTGGATCCAGGACGAATGCCCAGGTGGGCCAGGAACATGTCGCTCGTCGCGGCGGCCCAGATGTCGACCTCGGCACGGCTGCGGGCGGTCTCGGAGACCTGCTTGCCCATCCCCGCAAGCGTGGCGACGTAGAGCTGGGCGGCGAAGGCGCGGCGGCGCCGCGGGAGATCGGGCGCCGCCTCGGCGATGAGCGCCCGCAAGAGCGGCAGGCCGCGCGCGCGATGCTCGCGCGCCTGGGGGGCGTCCCGGTAAAGGGGGGCGGCGTCGCCCAGCGCACGCCGCAGGGGGGCCTCGTCATACTCGGAACGGAAGAAGGCGCGCATGGCGGCGCGCAAGCGCCAGGCGGCCCCGCGCCGCGTGTCCGCGAAGATCCCGTCCAGGAGGCGGCCAGTGGCCGTCCACTCGTCCTGCTGCAGGCGGAAGAGGATTGACTGCTTGTTCGGGAAGTATTGGTAGAGCGAACCGACGCTGACCCCGGCACGCTCGGCGACCCGCACGGTCGTGAAGCCGGCGGCGCCGTCTCGCTCGAGAACGCGAACCGCCGCCTGGAGGATGGCATCGACCAGGCGGGTGGAGCGGTCCTGCTTCGGCTGTTTTCTCGGGACAATGACCACGGCTGGCTTTCTGGGCACCGCGCACTCCGAAATGCGAATTGTGAACGCGAAGGTATATTCGTATTTTAGATCTGTCGTCAGCCAAACGCCAACAGGAAGGTCCTTCATGTCCAGCACACTCACCGCCGCTCCCGTCGCCCCGCTGCTCGACCGGCTCTACGCCGACGCCGCACGCAGCGGACAGATCCTCGGCCAGATGTTCGGACATCTCTCGCGCGCGGAGCGCCTGGCGCGGATGTCGGATCCCAACGCCGACTACCGCGCCTTCTTCGGCAAGGCCCGCGAGATCCACATGCCGGTCTCGCGGGCCACCGGCGCGCTCCTCTACATGCTGGCCCGGGGCAACGGCGCCCGCGCCATCGTCGAGTTCGGGACCTCGTTCGGGCTCTCCACGATTCAGCTGGCGGCCGCGCTCCGCGACAACGGCGGCGGCAAGCTCATCGGCACCGAGTTCGAGCCCAACAAGCTGGTCCACGCCCGCGCCAACCTGGAGGCCGCCGGGCTCGCCGATCTGGTCGACATTCGGGAGGGCGACGCGCTGCAGACGCTGGCCCGCGACCTCCCCGGCACCGTCGATCTCCTGCTGCTCGACGGCCACAAGCCGCTCTACGACAAGATCCTGGCGCTGGTCGCTCCGCGCCTGCGCGCCGGATCCTACGTGGTCGCCGACAACGCCGACGCCTGCCCCGAGTACAAGGCCCACATTCGCGCCGCCGACTCCGGCTACCTCTCGATCCCGTTCGGCGAGGACGTCGAGCTCACAATGAAGCTGTAACGTCTTCTTGGGGCTTGGGGTTGGTGCTCGGCCTGCGCTCGTACGGGATGCCCTGGATTGGCACGTGCGCATCAACAACTCCGTCCGTGTTCGGCCGGTCGATTTTGGAGGAGCTCGTCGCGGCGCGCAGGAAGTCCAAGCGAGCTGCGCCGAGGACCAATAGTTAAACATCCGCCAAACTAATCATTGACGGCCGGGCATGCCCGGTGCCATTACTTAGGCGTATGCTTAACAAACAGACAAACGGCAACGCCGCCCGGGCCGCGCTGGACCGGGTGTTTCAGGCGCTGGCCGATCCGACGCGCCGGGTGATGGTCGAGCGGCTCAGCCGCGGGCCGGCCTCGGTGAGCGAGCTGGCAGAGCCGTTCGAGATGTCGCTCCCGTCCATCGTCCAGCACCTGCAGGTCTTGGAGGCAAGCGGCCTCATCCGCTCCGAGAAGGTGGGGCGCGTTCGCACCTGCCAAATCGGGGCAACGGCGCTGGGAAACGCCGAACGCTGGATCAGCGAACGCCGCGCCACCTGGGAGCGCCGGCTGGATCGCCTGGGCGACTACCTCGAGGAGACGGATCCCGAGCGCCCGCACAAGAAGACCACCAGCAGGAGAAAACCATGACCGACTCGAACCAGACCACCCGTTCCGTCAAGCACGCGACCTTCACGATCGAACGAACCTATGCCGCCGCACCGGCGCGAGTATTCGCCGCGCTGTCGACCAAGGAGGCCAAAGGCAAGTGGTTCACCGGACCCGCCGAGTGGACGCGCGGCAAGTGGGAGCTCGACTTCCGGGTCGGTGGCCGCGAGGTGAGCGCGGCTGGCCCGCCGGGCGGACCGGCGCATATCTTCGTCGCGCAGTACCTCGACATCGTCGCGAACGCCCGGATCATCTACGCCTACGACATGTTCGTGGGGGAAAAGAAGCTGTCCGTGTCGCTGGCGACCTTCGAGCTGGCGCCGGCGGGGAAAGGGACCCGCCTCACGCTGACCGAGCACGGCGCGTTCCTGGATGGTCACGAAGATCCCGCGCAACGGGAGCACGGAACCCGCTGGCTGCTCGAGAAGCTGGGAGAAACGCTGTGAGTCCGGCTCTGTCGCTCTACTACCACCCGCTGGCTTCCTACTGCTGGAAGGTTCTGATCGCGCTCTACGAAAACGAAACGCCGTTTGTGCCACGCGTGGTGGACCTCAGCGACGAAGCGCAGCGCAACGCCCTGTTGAAGCTGTGGCCACTCGGTAAATTCCCGGTCTTGGAGGACGAAGCCGCGGGCCGCGTCGTGCCCGAGTCGAGCGTCATCATCGAATACCTCGAGGCCCACCATCCCGGCCGCACGCGGTTCATCCCTGCGGATCGCGACGCCGCGCTCGAGGTGCGGCTGCAGGATCGCTTCTTCGATCAACAGATTCACGAGGCCATGCAAAAGCACGTGGGCGACAAGCTGCGGCCCGAGGGCAAGCGCGATCCGTACGGCGTCGAGCAAGCTCACCGTCAACTCGAGCGGGCCTACGGCATACTAGAGTCGACGCTCGAACGGCGCACCTGGGCGGCGGGCGACGCCTTCACCCTGGCCGACTGCGCGGCAGCACCGGCGCTCTACTACGCAAATCTGGTGCATCCGCTTGGCGCGCACGGGCGCGTCGCCGCGTACCTCAAACGGCTCGCCGCGCGCCCCTCATTCGCGCGTGTGCTGGTGGAGGCGGAGCCATACTTCAAATTGTTTCCCGGCTAGGGCCTCACCTCCGGATGAACAACTCGATTCGGATCCGTCCCAGCGACCTGCAAGAGTTCATCGCGGCGAGAAGGACGATCCCCGAGAAGCCCCGGCGGCACCGGCCGAAGCCGAGCGAGTGAACGCCTAAGCGACGCGCCGCTGCGCCAGGGCGCTGCTGGGTTCTTCCAGGCCTAGCTTCGTCTCCCGCTCGCGTCCAGGGTGACGAGCAGCTCGTCCAGTTGGTCGAGCACCTCGGGCATCGCCTCCTCCGCCCCGTGGCCGGCGTCGAGCGCCTCCTTCGAGGGATAGAGGTCGCGCACGACCATCAGCGTCTTGCCGCCCTTCTCCTCGAAGGTCACCGTCGTGACGGGGCCGCCGTGACCGCCTTCCTCGTTGGTCCACAGGATGCGCGCGCCCGGGATCACCTCGATGTACCGGCCGAAGAACTCCAAGGGCTTCGAGGGGTCGTTGCCGAACGCCAGGCGGTACTTGCCCCCGGTGCGAACATCCAGCTCGCAGGCGAGCAGGGTCATGCCGCTCGACTTCGGCACCCACCACCGCTTGAACAGCTCGGGCTTGGTCCACGCCTCGAACACGAGGCGCACCGGGGCATCGAAGGTCCGCGTGACGATTATCTCGCGCTCGGAGCTTCGCTCCACCGTCGTGCGGTTCTTCGCGGGGGCGGCTTCACTATCTCTTCTTGCGTCCATCGATGATCTCCTTCCGTTTCAGTTCTTCGACGATCTCGTCGAGCGCGTCGAAGCGTGAATCCCAGACCCGGTGGTACCTGTCGATCCACGCCGTCTCCTCGTGCAGCCGGCGCGGACCGAGCTTGCAGGTCCGCACGCGTCCGACTTTCTCCGTCGTGACGAGCCCCGCCTGCTCCAAGACGCCGACGTGCTTCATCATGCCCGCCAGGGTCATGTCGAACGTCCCGGCGAGGTCCGTGATCGACGCGTCCGCGCGTCCGAGCTGCTCCAGAACGCCGCGCCGGGTGACGTCCGAGAGCGCGGCGAACGAGGCATCCAACCGCGATGTCGAATACTTTACCATTCGGCTAAGTGTATAGCGCGCCGATAATCGGCGCGCAAGCGGTCAGTCACCGCGAAGGCGTCGGACAGAGAGATAGCCGCATCGCCCGGTTCATCTCACTACGTCGTGGGTGAAATAGGCTGCTGTCCAACGGA
>CAVRRT010000006.1:0-6253 GCA_963723305.1 uncultured Pseudomonadota bacterium | reverse complement strand
ACGCATTCGTCGACCTCGCCCCGGAGGATGAAATCGTCGGAGGGGAGGTTGGTGGGGTTCCCCTCCGCGTCGCGCCCGTTGTGGTTGCGATTGAGATCGAACTCGGCGATCAGTCGCCCGGAGGTCCCCTTGAGCGCGGCCGCGAAGGCCACCGTCTGGTAGGCGAGGGCGGTCGGTTGCGTCGCCCCCATGATGGTGTTCACCGAATCGGCGTCGGGGTTGTAGAAGTCGTAGCGGATGCCGGCCTGGGCGTGGGGACCGAGGTCCTGCGTGACGCCCACGTAAACGCCGAGCTCGCGGTAGTCGCGGCCGAAGGCGACAGGATCGGCGGGAAGGATCCCGCGATCGAGGTTCTTCGCCCAATAGACCTCGCCGTAGAGCACCGTCGACCCGAGCGACGGCTCGTTGACGCCCAGGCGCAGATCCGCGCCGTACCCGAAGCGGGAGAAGTTCGCCGACGGTTGGGCGGCTACCCCGGGGATGACCACGATCTCGTTGACGCCGCTGAAGACGCCGTTGCCGTCGCGATCGACCCACTGCAGGGTCGACTTGGTGGCGGCCGTCCCCGCGTGAAAGCCCGTTCCCGAGAGGCCCGAGAATCCACCGGCGATCCAGACGGTGTCGGTGATCGGCGTGTCGATCCCCAGCCGCCCGACGAAATCCTTTTCGTTGTTGGGATCGTGGAGCGCGAAGGAGCCCTTCTCCCCGATCGGCTCGCCGTCCATCACCGCGAACACGTAGCGGGCGAAGCGCCAGCCGCCCATGAACCGCACGCCGGCGTCGTACTCGCCGGGGAAGAGGCCGTGCTCGGCGGTCGAGCGTTCGAGGAAGAGGCGCTCGCGATCGCTCTGCCCGACCTCGAATCCGAAGGGGATCTTGAAGAGCCCCACCGTCGCCATCAGGATCGGCAGAGGGTTGCCCCGCTCGGGCGGCCACTTGAGCGAAGCCTCCGCGCCGATGAGGCGCGCCTGCGTTCCGTTGACGGTGTTGCCGTCGAATTCGACCAAGCCGGCCACCCACCAGCGGTCGATCGCCGCCCGCAAGCGGGCGCGGCGGATGAAGATCTCGTCCTGATTGAGGGGCGCCCCCGCCGGGCTCAGCTGATTTTGCGACGACTGGTTGTGGACCACCCAGTCGGCCTGCAGGTATCCAGTCAAGGAGACGCCGAGCCGCGCGGTGAGGACCTGGGGTGGCGCCTGGTTGGCCTGCGATTCGACTGCTTGCACATGAGCGGTCAACGTGGCGTCTGCGGCGGCGCGCGCCTTCTGATCAGCTTCCATCTGGGCGCGGAGCGCACTCACCTCGGCGCGGAGAGCCGCCAATTCCCGCGCTTGCTGCTCACGCTCCAACTGCTCCCGCTGCGCGACGACCTCCGCGGCCTTGGCGGCAGCCTGAGCGGCCAGATCCTGGGCGGTCGGCGGCCCCTCACTGACCGGCTGGGCAGGCGCGGCCTCCGCCGCGCTCGTTGCCTTGTCGCCTGCCGCGGGAGCACTCTCGGCCGCCATCGCCTGGGCCGGCAGCCCGAGGAGCAAAATCAGAGCGCCCGCCCCACCCAACAACCGCCCCCTCGTCGAACCAGCAATTCTGAAGTTGGACGCTGCTACGTTCATAAAAGGGGCCTCTCGCCCCCGTCCGTCTCCCGGTTGGCCGGGAGACGGACTTCGAGGCGCTCATTTCCTACGGGCAGGTCTTGTACGTGTACGTCGGCTGCGTGCGCGTCACCGCTACGCCACCGACGGTCGGCGCGTTCAGGAGACAGAGGCTCTGGGCCGGAGCGCCCCCGATGCCGCTGCAGCTGGCGACGGTCGTACCGCCGGCGCCGCCGGTCCCCGTAGCGCCGCCCGCTCCGCCGGTCCCACTCGTGCCCGCCGTCCCGGCTCCCGCCGCTCCGCCGGCTCCGCCGGTCCCCGTGCTCGGACCGCCACCCACGCCACCCGTCCCGGTCGTCCCGGCCGTGCCACCACCCTTGCCTCCGGTCCCGCCGTTGTTCGAGCTCGACGAGCAGGCCGAAGCGCCCAAGCCGGCCAGCGCAAAGATGAAGAAGAAATTCAGAAGATGTTTACGCATGGTCTGGTCCTTTACTCGCAGTAGCCGTGTTGGCAGCTCTTACCGGTTCCGCAGGTGCTGCCGCCGTCGGTCGCCGTGCACGCGGTGCAGCCGGCGGGGACGTTCCCCGTGGCCGCCGCCACGTAGGCGCAGTTGCAGGTCGTGGTCGGGACGCTCACCGACAGGGTTCCAGGCGAGTCGTCGGCTTTCGCCACCGACATCGCGCAGATGGGGATGGTCCCGGCGACGGCGTCCAGCTGGACGTAGTCGAAGGTCGGGTCCTTGGTCACCCCGGTGACGAGATTGATCAGCTTCGAGGCCGCGGCGCTGGGCTGGCCGGTTCCGCCGTCGGTGCTGGGGACAGTGTAGAGGAGGTGCTCGTAGCCCCAGTTGAAGTAGTGCCCGTCGCGGACGTTCTGCCGGTCGCGCGCGCCTGGCTCGGAGTCGACGTAGTAGGCCTTGGTCTGACCGGCGGCCGCGAAGGGGAGCGCGATGAACTCCGCGCCCGGGGTGGCGGCGTGGTCGAGGTCGAACACGTCCGCGCCCAAAAAGCCGATGGCGTGCAGGCTTCCCTGGTTCTTCGAGGGGTAGTTGCCGACCGCGGCGGCCATGCCCGCGCTGCCGCCCGAAACCTGGAGCACCGGGCTCGTCGTCATGCCGTTGCCGTAGAAAGAGAGATCGGGGAGCCCGATCCCCGCCGCGGTGATGATCTGACTGCCGGAGGTCGTGCCGCGTACGAAGACGCCGGTCTGGCCGAAAATCGCCGTGTTGTCGGTCGAGGTGTAGCTGCCACAGCCCCAGATGACGTTCCCCTCGGCGGCGGTCAGGTACCCGGTCGTGTTGTTCTGCGGGACGATGATCTCCATCGCCTGCGCTGGCCCGAGCGTGTCGTGCAGGGTGGCCGGCGCGGCCGGTACCTGATTGCTCGCGAAGCAGGAGTCATAAAAGACATCCGAGACGCCCACGTCCAGCACCGTGCCGGTGCCGACGGCGCAGTTGGAGGGGGACGCCGTTCCATTCGGCAGGTAGTAGGTGCCGGTTCCCGCCTGCGGAGTGTTGCCGGCGATGGCGCCGGCGCCGACGCAAGACGACGACGAGATATAGATGATGGTCGTCGCCGGCGTCTCCTGGGCCAGCTTGGCGGCGTACAGGTTCAGCGTGGGGACGAAGGCGCTCGAACCACCGACGTAGATCGGGTTCGGGAGCGACGAGCATTGCGTGACACCGGCGTCCTGCGCGCGCGCGGCGCGCGTGGCCAGCATCCCGCCGGCTGCCGCGACGAGCGCGACCGCGAAGCGAGTGGTACGTGTCATTTGATTAACCTCCGGATCATTGTTTTCTGCGTGTCATTGATTTGTTCGTGCCGGACACCCGTATCGCGCCGCACACAAGAGGGTCAACGGTGATCAAATCTCGACAATGAAGTGTTGCCACTGCGTGGCCCGTCCGACACGTCGGTGACGATCGCGTTACGGCTTCCTCACCGCCGCCCGCGTCACCAATCCGTCACGCCCGATCCGGCCGCACTCGGGTAGACTCAAAAGGATGTTCCGGGTGTTGGTGGTGGATGACGACCCAGACATCAACGAGGTCGTCCGGGAGGGGCTGCGAAGCGGCGGTTACGACGTCGTGGGGGCGCTGACCGGCGCGGAGGCGCTGGCCGAGGTGGAGCGGCGCTGTCCCGATCTCGTCCTGCTCGACCAGATGCTGCCCGACATCGACGGGGTTGAGGTTTGCCGGCGGCTGCGGGGAGCGCAACGCACGCGGCGCGTTCCGATTATGTTCCTGACCGCCCGGGCCGGGGCGGAGGCGCGCGTCGGCGGCCTGGCGCTCGGCGCCGATGACTACGTCGTCAAACCGTTCAGCATGCGGGAGCTGATCCTGCGGGTGGGCGCGGTCCTGCGGCGCGCCACGCCCATCGAGCTGCAACTGCCACCGGAGTGGATTCGGCTGCGCGATCAGTTCCGGGTCTGGAACCGCTACGCCGAAATCCACCTGACGCGCGGCGAGTGGCGCGACTGCCTCGAGCTGTCGCGGAGCATCCTCCACAACTGCGACGGCGCGCTCAGTCCCGACGAGCGCCGCCGGATCTACGAACGGATCGCGCGCTGCGCGCAAGAGCTCGGCGACACTGAAGGGCAGAAGACCTGGCAGGGAAAAGCAGAGTCGCTCTGACAACGTTCCCCGGGGGCGGCGCGCCCCCCCCGCATCTCCTCGACCCACTCCACGCATTATCGACACTGGCGCGCCGCTCCCGGAGCTCTTTTCTCTGATCCAACCCCTCGGACTAGAGCCCTGCTTCGGCGCCGGCGAACGCGGCGTCGACCGAAATCATCGTCAAGCGATCGCGCAACCAGAGCGAGATGTCCGCGATGTCGAGCGCGCCCAGAAACAGGCCGCGGTTGCAGACGATCGGCAGGTGCCACTGGCGGCGCGCGCACATGCTCCGCAGCGCCATCCCCACGGTGTCGCTCTCGCGCAGGGGCTCCGCGCAGGGCAACATGACCGAGCCGATGGAGATGGCCCGCAGATCGTCGATCTCCGCGCAGGCCTGGGTCAGGATGTCGCGATCGGTGACCACGCCGATCGGCCGGTGGTTCTGAACCACGACCGCCGCGCCGCGGGCCCGCTGGCGCATCGCTTCGATTGCCGACGCCACGCCCGCCTCGGGCGAGAGCGTCAGCGCCGGCCCGCGCGGGATGTCGGTGACCCGCACGTCGAGGCGGAGGGTGTTGATCCCCAGCGCCTCTCGCGTCGCGCGCGATCCCCGGCCGTTACCCGGCGCGTCGGTCTCCCCTTCGGGCGCCTCGCTGATCTTGAGAACATCGAAGTCGAACATCTCCGCGTCGTCGCCTCCTGTTGGCCATGATGGCCGAGCGCGCGGAGAGAGGCGGTTACGATCCGGCCACGATTTGAAGACGCGGGCCGATGTCGATGAGAGGAGCGGGGAGCGGCGGCCGGCGCTCGGCCGGCGGCGCGCCGAAACCGCAGCGGAGCTGGATGCGGCGCCGATCGGCACCCACGTAGCCGATGCCGACGAAGAAGGCGCAGCGACCACAGTCCTCGATGACGCGCGCGAAGTGCTGGGTCCCGTCGTGGCGGAGGTGGATCGGGCAGCCGATGGCGCGCAGGGAGAAGTCGTCGTCGACCGACAGCGCCCGGGTCCCCGCGCAGCGGCAACGCCAGGCCGGCAGAGCGAACTCGCGGACGGTCGCCCACCGTGCGGGCATGTTGTCGAGCGTGCCGGCGCGCAGGACCACCAGCGGCATCCCGGCGCGCGGATCGATCCGGTTGGCGAGGCGGCTGCCGCCGCCGTCGAGCTGAATCACCAGCTGAACGCCGCCCCGATCGTCGGTCAGGAGAGCGTCGGCGCGGGCGCCGTTGGCGAGCCGGGCGTCGATCTCGACATGGGTGATCGTCGGGTCGAGCGGACGCCAGCACTTCTCACCGCAGGTCTCGCAGCGCCGCAGCAGCTGGGGCGCCTGACTCTCCCCCCGCAGCCAGGAACTGATCACCTTCCTGAGCGTTCGCTTGGCGGCCGACATGTGGAGAAAGGAGTGCTACCTTGCCACGGACGCGCTACGGCCGTGCAACGAATGTGTGACAAAATAGGCACGCCGCGGCATTTCCGGGATCCCTGAACGATCTTGGCACGTTTGCCCAGGCGCTTGGCACGTTTGCCGTGGGCGCTTGGTATGTTTGCCCAGGCGCTTGGCACGTTTGCCGTGGGCGCCGAGCGCGTTCGCTATGGGCGGTTGGTGCGCGATCAACCCGCCGGCAATGTGAACCAGAAGGTGGCACCCCGCCCGGGCGTGCTGTCGACGCCGATCGTTCCGTGCATCGCTTCGACCAGGTGCTTGACGATCGAGAGGCCGAGCCCGGTCCCACCCATGTCGCGCGAGCGGCCGCTGTCGACGCGGTAGAAGCGTTCGAACAGCCGCGGCAGGTGGCGCGGCTCGATGCCGGGGCCCGAGTCCGCGATCTCGACGCGCAGCGCGCTCCCCGCCCGCTGCGCGTGCAGGCGCACCCGCGTGCCGGGGCCGCAGTACTTGATGGCGTTGTCGAGCAGGTTGGTGAACACCTGCTCGAGCGCCTTGCGGTCGGCGCGCGCGGCCGGCAAGTCGGTGGGAATCTCGTTGGCGACGTTGAGCGATTTCTCTTCCACCCGCGGGCGCAGCAGCGAGAGCACCAGCTCGGAGACCGCGCG
>CAVRRT010000005.1:0-3080 GCA_963723305.1 uncultured Pseudomonadota bacterium | reverse complement strand
GCGTCGATTGCAGGTCTCGTCGTCCTGGGTGGCGCGGCGGGCGAGGCGCGGGCGACGACGTATCACGTGGCGGTCACCGGCAGCGACACGAACCCGGGCACCGAAGCCCAACCATTGCTCACGATCGGAGCGTGCGCGGCGCTGGCGCAGCCCGGCGACGTCTGCACCGTCCACGCCGGGACCTACCGGGAGACGGTGGCGCCGCCGCGCTCGGGAACCGCCGACGCGCACATCCGGTTCGAGGCCGCGGCTGGCGAGTGCGCCACGGTGAGCGGCGCCGACCCGCTGGCGCTCAGCTGGACGCCTTATTCGGGATCGATCGTCGTCGCGCCGACCAGCGCGTCGTTCATCCAGCTCTTCGCCAACGGCCAGGCGCTGAATGAAGCGCGCTGGCCCAACGCCGATCCCGCCGACCTCGTGCACATGCCGCGCGCCGCCGCCGGTGTCGGGACCAGCACCACGCAGCTGGTCGCCACCGGCGCGCCCGCGGGCGACTGGACCGGCGCGATGGTCTTCGTCATCCCGGGCCAGCGCTGGCAGAGCAACACGCGCACCATCGCGGCCTACGATCCGGCGACCAACACCATCACCTACGACCAGCCGATCATGCCGACCAAGGTCGTCGGCGGCGTGACCGAGCCGGAGACGGCGATCTACCCGCGCTACGGCGATCCCTACTACCTGTTCGGGTCGCTGCTGGCGCTCGACAGCGCGGGCGAGTGGTTCCTCGACACCAAGGCGGGACAGCTCTACCTGTGGCCGCCGGGCGGCGCCGACCCGAGCACGCTGGCGCTCGAGGTCAAGCAGCGCGCCTACGCCTTCGACGTGCAGGGAGAGGCCTACGTCGACATCGCCGGCTTCGGGATCTTCGGAGCGGCCATCCGCCTCGAGAACACCGACCACTGCACCGTCGACGGCGTGCGCGCCCAGTACGTGAGCGCGCTGCGCGCGACCGACGCCTACGCGACGCTGGGGGACGTCCCCTCGATGTCGGGGACCAACAACACCTGGAAGAACAGCGTCATCGAGCAGAGCGCCTCGGCCGGCCTGCTGATCGCCGGCAGCGGCAACGTGGTGGAGAACAACATCATCCACGACGTCGACACCATGGTGGCCAACCACGCCGGGATCGACTTCGACGATCCCACCGCCACCTTCCCCAACAACCTGGTCGCGCACAACACCGTCTACCGGGCGGCGCGCGGCGGGATCTACCTCTACGGCGTGCAGGGATCGCGCGCGCTCTACAACCGCGTCTACGACGTGGCGCTGCAGACCGAGGACATCGGCTGCATCTACTCCTGGGGCACCGACGGCGACGGGACGGAGATCGCCTACAACGAGGTCTCGGACATCGGCTGCATCTACGGCACCGGCATCTACCTCGACGACTACACGCAGCGGTTCATCGTCCACCACAACTACATCCACGACGTGTCGTGGTACGGCGGCTCGTTCAAGAACCGCAACATGTTCTTCGACAACACGGTCCTGCGCGCCGGCGTGGCGCCCTTCAGCATGGGCCTCAACTACCAGACCGGCGCCTGGGACGACGTGGGCGACGCCGTGGTGGTCGACAACCTCTACGACGACGGCATCGGATTCAAGGCGGGCCTCCGTCCCGCCGACGTGACCGACTACGGCGACTTCGAGTCGCTGGTTCCGGCGAACGGCGCCTGGGCCCACGTCGTCGTGCCGTTCGACCAGCTGGCGCAGCCGACCTGGGCGACCTGGGTGACCTTCGACCCGAGCCAGATTGGCGTGGTCGACTGGACGCCGCTCATGCCGGGGAGCTTCGACATCCGCGTCGACAACGTCCAGTTGGAAGGGCCGACGCCGCTGCTGCTCGAGGACTTCGAGCGCGGAACGACCGAGAACGCGCTGGGCGGCTACTTCTGGGGCGGCAGCCAGGACGGTGCGACGACGCTGACCATCGACGGCCCCGGCGCCGGCGGCTCCAATTTCGCCGCCCACCTTTCGGGCCAGGTGGTGGAGAACGAGTGGGCGCTCATGAACACGACGCTGGCCGCGACCAGCGCGCCGGTCGACCTCTCGGCCTACACCGGGATCTCGTTCGACGTGCAGGCAACGGGCACGTTCCATCTGGTCGCCGACACCGGGCTCTCGCCGCAGCAGAGCGGCAACGGGATCTGCCCGCTCGACGCCAACAACGTCCCCACCACCTCCTGTGCGATCGACGATGGCGCGGCGTTCCCGCCCTTCACCGATGGCTACGCCGGCGCCGCTCCCGATCGCGGCGCTTACGAGTCGGGCGCGCCGGCCTGGACCTCGGGCGCGTTCTTCACCGAGACTGCCTCCTGCACGCCGCCGCCCGACACCTCCTTCACCCTCCCGCCCGCCGGGACCTACCCCGACGCCGCCGTCGTTGCCGACGGTGGCGCGCCCTCCGACGGTGGCGCGCCCTCCGACGGTGGCGGCGCCGAGGCGGGGCGCGCGCCCTCGAGCCCGGCCGCCGACACGGGCTGCGGTTGCGGGGTCGCCACCGGCCGTCCGTCGGGCGCGTCCGGGTGGGCGATTCTCTTCGGGCTCCTGGCCGCCGTCATCGCGCTCGATCGACGAGCTGCGACGAAGCGGCGAAGGCATCGCTTCTTCCGCGCTCGCCGATTCCTTGAAGGACGCCGATCCCCGAGCGGCGCGATCGTCGCCCAAACTATTGGTGTTCGGCGATGACGTTTCTCTCCACCCTGGCGTTCATTCTGGCGCTCGCTGACGCGGCGCCACCCACGGCGACGCCACCGCCCCTGGTCCCCGCGACGGTCGCGAAGCCGCCTGCAGCCACGCCGCCCGCGCCGCTGGCGCCCTCCGTCGCAGCGCAGATCCTGCGCGTGCGCGGCGCCGATATCGTCGATGGTCACGGCCGCGCGGTCATGCTGCGTGGGGTGGCGCTCGGCAACCAGGTCTGGAGCAACGTCCGCCTGCCGCGCCAGGACCACGCCGAGGTCGACTACCAGCGCATCGCCGCGATGGGGATGAACGTCGTGCGCTTCTACATGAACTACCGGACGTTCGAGTCGGACGACGCGTCGGGGACGATGCTGGCCGACGGCTGGCAGTGGCTC
>CAVRRT010000004.1:0-3778 GCA_963723305.1 uncultured Pseudomonadota bacterium | reverse complement strand
GCGGCTTCAGCTCGCAGACCTTCTTCGGGCTCATGCCGGGACAGTCGGCGGCCACCGTCGACCCGACCACCCTGGGCACGACGGACTATGTCGACTCCCTGCACGCCAACGTGCAGAGCCTCACCAACTCCTTCTTCCTGCAGGACAGCTTCAGCCCGGACCACCTGCGCAACCTGACCATCAACGCGGGCGTCCGGCTGGAGCTGCAGAAGATGACCGGCAACGACGGCTACGCCGTCTTCAGCACCGACGACCTCGCGCCGCGCCTGAGCGCCGTCTATGACCCCTGGAACGACGGCCGCTCCAAGCTGTCGTTCTCCTACGGCCGTTACTACGAAGCGGTCCCGCTGGACGTGGCCGCCCGCTACTTCGCCGGTGAGAACTTCGTCAGGAGCAATGGCAGCCTCGCTTCCTGCCCGGGCACCCTCACCAACCCCTACAACTGGGTCGGCAACGCCGAGTACGCGCAGTGCGGCGCTCCAAGCAGCGCGTTTGCGGCTTTCAACAACGAGACCGCCCAGCCCAACATGCAGGGGCAATACAGCAACGAGATCACGCTGACCGCCGAGCGCGAGATCATGCCCGGCATGACCTTGCGGCTCGACTATCAGCACCGCTGGCTGGGGACGATCATCGAGGACGGCGCCGGCCCGGACTTCAACAGCGTGCTGGCCAACCCCGGCCACGTGCCGGCGTCGGCCATCACCGCCGCCAACAATCAGGTCCAGCAGGCGATGACCGCGCTCCAGGCCATGCCGGCCAATCCGGTGGCGCAGGCCAACCTGCAGAACGCGCAGGATACCCTGAGCGCGATCCAGCAGCTGGCCGCCGCCCCCACGCCCGAGCGGACCTACGACGCCGTCACGCTCTCGTTGAACAAGCGCTTCTCGAAGGCCTGGTTCGCGCGCGCCGCGTACACCTACTCACGCCTCATCGGCAACTACGAGGGGCTGTACCAGAACGAGACGAACTACATCTCCCCCAACGGCGGTAACGCCTACGACTATCCGGATCTGTACGTCAACCAAAACGGCCCGCTGCCCAACGATCGCCCCCACCTGTTCAAGCTCGATGGCTACTACACCCACCCGCTCGGCCGTGGCCAGTTCGTCTTCGGCCTGTCGTTCACGGCGCGTTCCGGCATGCCGCGCAACTACATCAGCAACCTGATCCAGGGCACACCGTATCAGCTCGAGTTCCTGCTGCCGCGCGGGGACGCCGGCCGCACGCCCACCGTGACCGAGCTCGACGCCAGGCTCGGGTACGGGCGCCCGCTCGGCCCCAAGATGAACCTCGAGGGCTTCGTCGATCTGTTCAACATCCTCGACCAGCAGACGGCGCTTCAGCTCGACGACAACTACACCTACGACGCCGCCCCCCCGATCGTCAACGGAACGACCCAAGACCTGAAGTACGCCAAGAACACGGCCGGCGCGCCGATCACCAAGAATCCCAACTTCGGTCAGCCGCTGGCCTACCAGACACCGTTCAACGCCCGCCTCGGTCTGCGCCTCACGTTCTAATCGCTGGTGGGCCCGGCCGGCCGGCGACGGTGTCGGCCGGAAGAGGGACGGGATGACCGGGGCACGGTCGGCCACCGCCGGCTGACCGCGGAGAATGGGCGCGGCGCGCTGGCATCGCGCTCGCAATGTCGGGCCGCATGTTCGCCCGTGTCGCCTCGGCCGCCGTGGTGGGGATCGAGGCCGCTCCCATCGACGTCGAGGTCGACGTGGCGGTCGGTCTCCCCTGCTGCAACATCGTCGGGCTGGCCGACGCCGGCGTCCGCGAGGGGCGGGTCCGCATCCGGGGCGCGCTCGAGAACAGCGGCTTCAAGCTGCCGCCGCGCCGGATCACCGTCAACCTGGCCCCCGCCGATCTGCGCAAGGACGGCGCCGCCTACGACGTCCCCATCGCCGTCGGCATGCTCTGCGCGGCGGGGCTGGTGGACACCGCGGCGGTGGCGAACACGCTCTTCGTCGGCGAGCTGGCGCTCGACGGAACGCTGCGGCCGGTGCGCGGCGTGCTGCCCATCGCCGCCTGGGCACGCGCGCGCCAGGTGCGGCGGCTGGTCGTGCCGCCGGAGAACGCGGGCGAGGCGGCCGTCGTCGGCGGGTGCGAGGTCCGGGCGCCGCGGCACCTCGGCGATCTGGTCGGCCTCCTGCGCGGCGAAGCAGACTGCGGCCTGCCCGGCGGGACCACCCCCGAGCCGGCGCCGGCCGGGCGGGTGCCCGACCTCGGCGACGTGCGCGGGCAAGAGGTCCCCCGGCGCGCGCTGGAGATCGCGGCGGCGGGCGGACACAACCTGCTGTTCGTCGGCTCGCCCGGCTCGGGCAAGACGATGCTCGCCCAGCGGCTCCCCGGGATCCTGCCGCCGCTTACCTTCGACGAGGCGCTGGAGACCACCATGGTCTATTCAATCGCCGGGCTCCTGGGGGGATCGGCGCTGGTCGGCGCGCGTCCGTTCCGCGCGCCTCACCACAGCGTGTCGCCGGCGGGTCTGGTGGGCGGCGGAGCGAACGTGCGGCCGGGCGAGATCGCGCTCGCCCACAACGGCGTCCTCTTCCTCGACGAGCTGCTGGAGTACCCGCGCGCCGCCCTGGAGAGCCTGCGCCAGCCGCTCGAGGACCGCAGCGTGACGATCGTGCGGGCGCGACGGGCCGTCACCTACCCGACCGACTTCATGCTGGTCGCCGCGCTCAACCCCTGTCCCTGCGGCTACCTCGGCAGCGCGGTCCGCACCTGCACCTGCTCCGGCGCGGCGATCGGAACCTACCGCGCGCGGCTGTCGGGGCCGCTCGTCGACCGGATCGACCTCCACGTCGACGTGCCGGCCCTCTCCTATCAAGAGCTGGCGCGGGCCGAGCCGGGCGAGTCGACGGCCACGGTGCGCGACCGGGTGGCGGCGGCGCGGCGGCGGCAGTGCGCCCGCGGCAAAGGCTGGAACGCCCGGCTGGCGTCGGCGGCGCTCGGGCAGCTGGCGCCCATCGACGCCGCCGGACACGCACTGCTCGAGCGGGCCGCCGCCCGCCTGGGACTGTCGGCGCGGGCCATCACCCGCATCCGGCGCGTGGCCCGCACCATCGCCGACCTGGAGGGGAGCGCCGACGTCCGCGCCGCCCACCTCGCCGAGACCCTTCAGTACCGCGTGCTCGACAAACCCCTGAACCCGTAGCCCGACAAACGACCCGACCAAAGGAGAGACCCATGTCCAGCATCAAAGAGAAGATGAAGGCGGTGGCCGGCGCGATCGCCGCCATCGAGAAGCAGTTCGGCAAAGGAGCGATCATGGCCCTCGACGGTGGTGAGATCGCGCCCATCGACGTCATCCCCACCGGCTCCGTCGGCCTCGACGTCGCCCTCGGCGTCGGCGGCCTGCCGCGCGGGCGGGTGATCGAGATCTACGGTCCGGAGTCTTCGGGGAAGACCACGCTGACGCTGCAGGCGATAGCGCAAGCCCAGCGCGCCGGCGGCGTCTGCGCCTTCATCGACGCCGAGCACGCGCTCGATGTCGGCTACGCCCGCAAGCTGGGGGTCCGCACCGACGAGCTGCTGGTCTCGCAGCCCGACCACGGCGAGCAGGCGCTGGAGATCGCCGACAAGCTGGTCGGCACTGGCGCCGTCGATCTCATCGTGATCGACTCCGTCGCCGCGCTGGTCCCCAAGGCGGAGATCGAAGGAGAGATGGGCGACGCGCACATGGGGCTGCAAGCGCGCCTCATGAGCCAGGCGCTGCGCAAGCTGACCGCCGCGACGGCCAAGAACAACACGGCGGTCATCT
>CAVRRT010000003.1:0-25152 GCA_963723305.1 uncultured Pseudomonadota bacterium | reverse complement strand
TATTGCTGGAGCCGAAGGCAAGGGGGAGTCTTTTAGGGCCCTTAAGCCGCATGGCTTTGAAGGTTAAGGCGTTTTCCAAAGTGATGGGGATGAGGGAGATCATTATGCACACCGAATGAGCTGATATTATGGTATAATCTGTGTTCAGTTCAGTTGGTCTAGTGTAGCTGGCCATTCCTCAAACGCACGTTCCAACTTTTATTTTCGGGGCCGCACGGTGCCATTCAGTGCACGTGATATTAAGACGGTCACAGCACGCGAGGTTATTCGCCTCCGGCCCGGAATGTATATCGGGGATATTCAAAATCCTTTGGCGGGAACCTTTTTGCTTCAGGAATCGCTCTGCATGTCGTTTGATTTCATTTGCAGCGGCCATTATGCGGCGGAAATCGTACTCAATCGCGATGGGTCAACACGTGTAGCGGACGATGGACCCGGGCTCTCAATGAAGCCGATTCGGGAAAAGGTATTCCGCTGGCACAGTCATTAATGACAGAGTTATACGCGTGCAGAAAATTGAGAACACGCACATATCGGGAAGCAGCTTTGCACTGTGGGCATCGCGGCGATGAATGCACTGAGGCGCTGGTGCAGGTTAACCATCCGCCAGGATGGAAAAACGTGGCGACAGACATACACGGCAGGATGTGTCGATGGTCCATTTGTAGTCATTGGGGAGACAAATGAGGCTGGAACCACCATCGAGTTCTTGCCCGATGCAACGATCTTTCCTACTCCCGGATTTTCCGCTTCGGCGTTCATGGAGTGGTTGAAACCGTTCATTGCGGAGTTTCCGGCCGGGGCGATTGAATTCACGGATTTGCGCTAATATAGGATTGGAGACCATATCGCGTGCGAATGACCCCCGGCCCCACCGATATAATCGGTGGGCTTGTGCGGGGTGTAGCGGTTACATTTCATCCAGCGTTTGGATGCCTAGTAAATCGACGAGGCCGATGTGGAGGGTGCGGGCGACGAGGCGCAGAGGCGGCAGGCGGCTCAGGCGGATATTTTCGGGCGGGGCGGGTTTGATGCGGGGTAGGATTCGTAGAAGGTGGAGAATGCGGTGGCTAATTCGTAGAGATAGGCGCAGAGATAGTGCGGCTTGAGATCGCGGGCGACGGCTTCGACGATGCCGGGGAATTGCAGCAGTTTTTTGGCGAGGGCTTGTTCGGCGGGGTCGTCGAGTAGGATTGGGCCGGGGGCGCCAGCGAACGCACCTACGCCCGCCGCTGATATAATCGGCGGGCTTTGCGCATTTGACCGGGCCGCGTGGTGCTGGCCTTGCGGAAGATGCTTTGGATGCGGGCGTAGGCGTATTGCAGATAGGGGCCGGTGTTGCCTTCAAATTTGACCATGGTGGCGGGATCGAAGACGTAATCGGTGGCGCGGTCGGGGCGTGTCGGCGTATTTGACGGCGGCGATGCCGACGGCCTGGGCGATGTAGTTGTTTCTCGGCGGAAGATCGGGATTTTTCCAGCGGCACTTCTTCGGCGGCGGCTCAATGGCTTCATTTAGCAAGGCCAGGAGCGCGACGGAATTGCCGGAGCGGGTTTTATAGGGTTTGCCATCGGCACCGAGCATGGAGCCGAAGGAGGCATGTTCCAGCGAGGCGTGTGGCCATCGGGAAGGCGATCCCAGCCCGCGCCGCGGAAGGCATCGAAGACCATGGCAGAAATGCTGGCTTTGGCGGGAATCGGTGAGGTAAATAACGCGGGAGGCGTGCCAGTCCTTTGCAGGGGTTTTTGGTCCTGCGGCGTGGTTTTGTTTTCCTGCACGCGGAAATAGAGGGCGGCGAGATCGGTGGCGGAGTAGGGGTAGCCGCCATCGGATTTTTGCAGCATCAGCGGCAGGGGTTTGCCATCCGATCGACATAGCCGGGGAGGAAGATGCAGAAGGCCCCGTCGGAGACGGCGGCAAAGGGTTTGTCGATGACGGTTTTTTCTTTGGCTTCTTCGATGCGTGACAGATCGTCGCGGGTGGTTAGGGCGCCGCGGGCTTCGGCGGCATCGGGGCCGGGGACGGAGTCGAGATTGATTTCCCAGGTTTGGGGGATGGGCCATCGTTGCGCGAAGTGACGTAGGGGCCTTCGCCGCCGTATTCAAGGGTTTGGCGGACGCGGTCAACCATGTGCGGGAGGCGCGAGGCGAAGAAGGATTCGCCGCGTTCGTCGTTGTCGGTCAGAGTGACGCCGAGGCGTTTGTAGATTTCAGTGTAGTGGGTGTGGGTGACGACGCGCATGCGATTCCACAGGGCGATGGCGGCGGGTTCGCCGGATTGGAATTCCACGACGGTTTTGCGGGCCTGGTGGCGAAGGCTTCATCGGTCTTGAATTGTTCGGTGGCTTTTTTGTAATAGGTGTCGAGATCGGCGATGGTGAATGCGGCATCGACGAGATTGTTTGTGCGAGGTAGTGGATCAGCATGCCGAACTGGGTGCCGAAGTCGCCGATGTGGTTTTGGCGGATGACGTTATGGCCGAGGAAATCCAGGGTGCGGGCGATGGTGTCGCCGATGATGGTGGAGCGCAGGTGGCCGATGTGCATTTGTTTGGCGACGTTGGGGCCGGAGTAATCGATGACGACGGTTTGCGAAAAGGTACCTGACACCTTTTCTACTCGCCCGAAAAGGCTTCTGACCCCTTTTCGAGTAGTTGCTGGAGCGCGGCAGTGAGCCAGTCTTTTTTGAGACGCAGGTTGATGAAGCCGGGGCCGGCGATGGTGGGGGTTTCGCACATGTCGGCGATATCGAGGTGACGGATGATTTGCGTGGCGACTTCTCGCGGGGGCAGGTTCACTTTTTTGGTAAGCGGCATGGCGACGTTGGATTGATAGTCCGCAAATTTGGGATCGGCGGATTTGATGAGTGGATCGGTGATATTTTCCGCGCCGAAGGCCAGGCCGATGGCGATGGTGAATTTGGAGCGGAGGGTTTCTTCGATTGGTCGCACGGAATGCCTCGGGAATCAGAAAACAACAAAGGAACGATTTGTAATTGGTAATTTGTAATCGGTAAATGGCTACCGCTTTTTGGCTTTCGTTTTGGGCATGGCCTTCACCTTTGGTTTGGCCTTGGCTTTGGTCTTCACCTTGGTTTTCACCTTGGCCTTGGGCGCTTTGGACGGTTTGCGCTTTTTCGCCGCAGTTTTGGATTTTGGCTTTGCTTTGGCGACGGTCTTTTTGGCGCCAACTTTTTTCACGCGGCGGGGCTTGATGGGCCGCAGTTTGGGAATGGCAGCGTCGGGAGCGTCTTCACGATTTTCGCCGGCGTCGTCAAGTTCTATGGACTCGGTTTGCGTGCTGGACATGCCGGCGGAAACGCCGCCCATGGGCATGGTTTTGATGCGGCTGGGCGGCAAATCTTCGGCGGCTATCGCTTCAGGATCGGCATCGGCCAGACGTTCCTCAACGCGTTCGCGCATGTCCTGGTCCAGCGATAATTTTTCGACGGGCTTTAGGTCGTCCAAGGCGTCTTCGTCTTCTTCTTCGTTCAGTGAAACCGGGAAAGCAGTGCCCTTTTGCCGCGCTGTTTTTGTGGGGAGTCGATCTCGACAAATTCCACACTGTTGGAGCCGGTGGATTCATCGGGAAATTCCACGACGACCGGTGGCGCGCCTTCGGAATCTTCGTCGTCTTCATCGTCGTCGGTATCGTCCTGTTCGTATTGGCCGGATTCGTCCAAGCGGCACTTCTTCATCGGAAAGGGCGTCGCGGCGGCGCTTGGCGTCTTCGTCTGTGCGCGTGGGCACGGGCATTTCCGGTAGGCCAAGTTCTTTGCGCCAATTGATATTTGGGCAATCGCCCCAGAGGAGTTCGAGATCGTAAAAATCGCGGCTGAGGGCATCGAACACATGGGCAACGATGTTGACGAAATCGATGACGATCCAACGGGCGGATTCGGCACCGCCCACGGAGATGGGGCGGAAGCCGCGGGCTTTTCCAAGGTCGGAAAGTTCATCGGCAACGGTGCGCATTTGGCGGGCGGAGGTGCCGGTGGCGATGAGGAAATATTCGGTAATGGGGGAGCGGCCGCGGAGGTCGAGCAGGATGACGTTCTCGCAGCGCGTATTGGCAGCCAGTTCGGCGGCGGCGAGGGCGAATTCGTGCGCGGTGAGGCGTTGCGATGGATGCGGGGCGGTAGTGATGGCGAAACCTCCGTTGGGAAAAAGCCGATTTTGGCTGGGAACATCATATCGCATGAGGTGCGATGAGGGGAGGGGAGCGACACCGCCAAAATGCCGTGGCTTAAGACAACGTCCAACGTCGAACGTCCAACGTCGAACGTCCAACGTCGAACGTTCAACGTTGAACGTTCAAAGTTGGGCGTTGGATGTTCCGCATTTTTCGGCGGCTGCGCACCCTGCGAGGTGCCCCGTCGAAAACGCCAGTTGCAGATTGTAGCCGCCGGAGGGGCCGGTGAGGTCGAGGACTTCGCCGACGAGGTAGAGGTGGGGGACAAGTTTGGATTCCATGGTGTGGGGGTTTACTTCGGATAGCGAAACGCCGCCGGCGGTGACCATGGCTTCTTTGAAGCCGCGGGTATCGTGGATGGTGAAGCGCAGGACTTTGAGGCGCTCGGTCAGTTGATGGATTTGGGCGGCGGTGAGATTGGCGCAGGTTTGTTCAGGGTAAATGGCGAGGATTTCGCAGAATTTTTCGGCGAGGCGCTGGGGGATTAATTCGGCGAGCATGGATTTGATTAGTTTGCGGCCGTGGTGTTGTTGCCAGGTGCGCATGAGTTGGGCCAGTTGGTCCTGGGTTTGGTGGCGGGAAAAATCGATGCGCAGGGTGACGGTGGGGAATTTTTCGAGCAGTTCGGCGACGATTTCAGAGGGGTTGAGCACGGCCGGGCCGGAGAGGCCGAAGTGGGTGAAGAGCATGTCGTTGATGGTGGGAGTGGGCTTGCCGGTGGCGAGGCGCGGCAGCGGGCCGGGGACTTCGATGCGGACTTCGATATCTTGCACGGCAAGACCTTGAAGGGATTTGGGCCATTCTTCCTTGCAGAGGAGGCGCGACGATGGCGGGGCGGGGTTTGACGATGGTGTGGCCCAGCGCAGCGGCGATGGTGTAGCCGTCACCGGTGGTGCCCATGCGGGTGTAGGATTGGCCGCCGACGGCGAGAATTAATTTTGCGGCGGTGAAGGTGCGGGCGTCGGTTGTGGTGAGAGTGAAGCGAGATTTCTGATTTGAGATTTGTAATTTGTGATTTGTGTTATCGCAAGCGACGGATTGTGCGGGCGCTGGCGGGGCCGGTGAAGATATCGACGTTCAATTCCCGCATGCGGCGGACGAGGGCGTCAACGACGCTGCGGGCCTGGTTGGAATCGGGGTAGATTTTGCTGTCGTGTTCTTCGTGGGTGGGTACGCCTTGGGCGGCGAACCAGGCGCGGAGGGTGTCGTTATCCATATGGTGCAGGGCGGGTGCGAGGAAGCGGCCATTGCGGCCAAATTGTTCAATGAGGAAATCGACGCTGCCGGCGTTGGTGAGGTTGCAGCGGCCGCCGCCGCAGACGAGGACTACGCAGGCGGTGACCGCGCTCTGGATCGCCGCGCTGGTCGGATCGGCGGCCTCCGCGACCACGTTCCCGGTCGTCGAGAGCTACCTCACGGCCGGACGCCACGGCGCCGAGATGCGTTCGGCGATCGGGAAGTTCAACGTCACCTGGACACCCGCCACGGCGCTGCCGCTCCTGGCGCTGCCGCTCCTCGCGCGGGCCGGCATGTCGGCGGGCTTCGCGCTCTCCGCGGCCGGCAGCGCGCTCGCCTGGCTGGTGGCGCGCGCGCTGCCGCTGCACCTCGCGCCCCACGAAGCAGAGTCATCACGCGCGGCGGTGGGCACGGAATATCCGGCGCTGCGGCGCGCGGCCTCCTGGCTGTTGCCGTTCAGCTACGTCATCTCCGCGACGCTGGCGCCCGTGCTGCCGCACCGGCTGGCGGCCGTGGGCGTCGGCGGATCGGCCAGCCTCGTCGCCGCGCTCTGGATGGGCACCCGTTTCTGCACCCTCCTCCTGATGTGGCGGAGCAGCTTCTGGCACGGGCGCTGGGAGACGCTGGGCGCCGCCGGCGCGGCGCTGGGGATCGGCCTCGGTCTCGTCTTGCTGGCCACCTCGCTGCCGTTCCTGATCGTCGGTCTCTGTGTTTACGGCGCGGGCATGGGGCTCACCTACTACACGTCGCTCTATTATTCGATGGCCATCGGCGAGGCGGCGATCGACGCCGGCGGCAACTTCGAAGCGCTGATCGGGGTCGGGTACATCGTGGGACCGCTCTTGGGGATCATGGGGGAGGCCGCTGCCGGACCGGCCCGCGGCAACGCGGCCACGCTGGCGCTGACCGGCCTCTGCGGCGCGCTTGTCGCGCGCGGCGTCCTTCGCCCCTACCTCCAAGCCCGCCGCAGGCGCTGACGTCCGCCGCAGGCGCTGACGTCCGCCGCAGGCGCTGACATCCGCCGGCGACGCTGATTCGCCCCCTTCGTTGCGCGTTCGTCACACAGGTGGCTGTTTCGATCGATTGTGAAACGCGACTTTGCGCACTCGTCGCGGTCTCGTTGGCGCGCGCGGCAACGAACGGGGGTAACAACGAATGCAGCGATGGCGTCCATACAGCCGGCGCTCCGGATCAAGTCACCGGACTCATTCCCGGGGCGAAAGTTCCTCGCAGCGGACCCGTTCGGTCCGCGCATCAACCGCCTTGCGTTGGTCACGGACGCCTGGCGCCCGCAGACCAACGGCGTGGTCAACACGCTGGTGCGGTTGGTGAAACACCTCGAGCTGGAAGGGATGGAGGTGATGGTCGTCGCGCCCGACGCCCACTTCACGCTGCCGCTCCCCTCCTACCCGGAGATCCGCGTGGCCTGCGATCCCTGGAAGGCGATCGGCCGGATCCGGGGCTTCGCGCCCGACGCCGTCCACGTCGCCACCGAGGGGCCGCTGGGCTTCTCGACGGTGGCCTGGCTGCGCTACAAGAAGCTGCGCTTCTCGACCAGCTTCCACACCCGCTATCCCGAGTACCTGAGCGCGCGGGTTCCGGTGGTGCCGGTCTCCTGGGGCTACGATTTGGTGCGCTGGTTCCACGGCCGCGCGGAGCACACGCTGGTGAGCTCGATGTCGCTCTTGCACGAGCTGCACGAGAAGCGGGTCGGGCGGCAGCTCATCCACTGGCCGCGCGGCGTCGACGCCGACGTCTTTCACCCCGGCCACCGGCGCGACGACGTCTACGCCGGGCTGCCGGGCCCGATCTGGCTCTACGTCGGGCGCGTGGCCGTCGAGAAGAGCATGGAGGACTTCCTCAAGCTGCCGCTTCCAGGGTCCAAGGTGGTGGTGGGCGATGGTCCCTCGCGTGAGGAGCTCCAGCGCAAGTACCCCGAGGTCCACTGGCGCGGCTACCAGTTCGGCGCCGAGCTGTCGGCGCACTTCGCCAGCGCCGACTGCTTCGTCTTCCCCTCGCGCACGGAGACCTTCGGCAACGTCATCCTCGAGGCGCTGGCGTCGGGGCTCCCCGTCGCCTCGGTGCCGGCTCCCGGACCTGTCGACCTGATCGTCGAAGGGGTGAACGGCGCCATCGACGACGATCTTCACGCCGCCTGTCAGCGCGCACTTTCGTCGTCGCGCGAGCGCGCCCGCGCCAGCGTCGTGCGACGGACGCTGCGGGCCGGCCACGACCTCTTCCGCGCGCACCTGGTGCCGCTGCGGCCGGAGATCCCCTTCGCCGTTCCGCGTTCGGCCGAGGCGGCCTGAGCCTAGGGGAGGCGCAGGAGCGGCTGTCCCATCTTGATGATGGTCCCCTGCTCGACGCCGTCCGCCAGCGAGAAGCCGTCGGGCGCGAACACGATGATGGTCGATCCCAGCTCGAACCACCCCATCTCCTCGCCTTTGCGAAAGGTGGCGTCGCAGTGCACGGCGCGCGGCCCCTCGTACGCCAGGTGCAACGGCACGTCGAGGAACCGCAGTCGGATGCTGGCCACGAGGATCGAAGCCACCGGCACCAAGGTGATGACTTGACCCCCGGCGAGCTCGGTTTGAATGACCGCGTGCTCGTTCTTGCAGTAGAGCTTCTCGACCCGGCCCACGGCGATGGGGTTGGTGTTCCAGGTGTCGCCCGAAAAGTAGTTGAGGTGGACGACGCGGCAGTCGTGGGGCGCGTGGAAGCGGTGGTACATGCTCGACGTCAGCCGCAAGGTCACGTAGCGCCCGTCGCGATAGAGGCGCTCCAGCACCGGATCGTCGAGAAGATCGTGCAGCGTGTAGGAGAGCCCCTTGGCCTGAATCACCACCTCGCCGTCGACGCGCCCCGAGGCGCCCACGATGGCGTCGCAGGGGCTCACCAGCAGGGCGGGATCGGGATCGATGGGGCGCACCCCCGGCTTGAGCTCGCGAATGAAGCAGTCATGCAGGCTCTCGAACGCCGGCTTGGCCGCCTCGTCGAGATCCGGATCGGCGAACAGGCGCCAGAGCCCAATCGACAGATCGCGCACCAGCGGCTGGCGCACCTTGCTGATCCAGCCGACGAACTGCGTCGCCAGCCGGCGCGGGATCCGGTTCGTCAGCAAGAAGTTGAGCTCTTCCTGCTGACCGAAGCGGGACAATATGGTTCGAGCGGTCACGGCACCAAAAGGAGACGACGATGACATTTGCCCTCTATGCGTTGGGTGCGGTTGGCACGGTGGGACTCACCGCGTCGTTGCACCGGGTGACGACGCGGCTGACGTTGTCCAAGGCGAAGCACCCGTCGCTGCGGGGGCACGCCAAGATCTCACGTTTCTTCGCCAAGCTGGTTCCGTTCTACGAGTACGACGAGAAGACCTTCTTCCGTTCCGACGGCGCGCCCGACGAGATCGCCGAACGCCGCCGCGCGGGGTTTACGCGCCTGGCGGAGATCTACAAGACGCGCTACGCCGAGACGGTGAAGCTGACCCGCGAGGTGGAGTCCAGCGTCTCCGACCTGCAGTTCACCGCCTCGTACCGGGTGCCGTTTCAGTACAGCCGCTTCGTGCGCAAGAGCCTGGCCTCGGGCGCCTTCGTCGCCTCGTCGGCCGGCGTTCAGGTGACCGACCTCGACGGGAACGAGGCCTACGACCTGACCGGCGCCTACGGCGTGAACGTCTTCGGCTATGACTTCTACAAGCAGTGCCTCGACCGCGCCTTCGAGCGCGCCCGTGCGCTGGGGCCGGTGCTGGGCCCCTACCATCCGGTGGTGGCCGACAACGTGAAGCGCCTCTGCGCCATCTCCGGGCTCGACGAGGTGTCGTTCCACATGTCGGGGACGGAGGCAGTCATGCAGGCGGTGCGTCTGGCGCGCTACCACACGCGCCGCTCTCACCTGGTCCGCTTCTGCGGCGCCTACCACGGCTGGTGGGGCGACGTGCAGCCGGGCGTGGGAAACCCCACCCCCGCGCACGAGACCTACACGCTCAAGGACATGGACGAGGATTCGCTGCGCGTGCTGCGCAACCGCAACGACGTCGCCTGCGTGCTGGTCAACCCGCTGCAGGCGCTGCACCCCAACGCCAACGCCCCCAGCGACTCGACGCTGCTCGCCAGCGACCGCACCGCCGGCTTCGACCGCCAGGCGTACGCCGACTGGCTCAAGCGCCTGCGGACCGTCTGCAGCGAGCGCGGCATCGTGCTGATCTTCGACGAAGTCTTCGTCGGCTTCCGCCTCGCACCGCGCGGCGCGCAGGAATACTTCGGCGTGAAGGCCGATCTCGTCACCTACGGCAAGACGCTGGGCGGAGGGCTGCCGATCGGCGTCCTGTGCGGGCGCAAGAACCTCATGAAGCGGTTTCGCGACGACCGACCGGCCGACATCTGCTTCGCGCGCGGCACGTTCAACGCCCACCCCTATGTGATGGCGGCGATGAACGAGTTCCTGCACCGGCTCGAGACCCCGGAGGTGCGCGCCATCTACAAGAACCTCGACGAGACCTGGAACCAGCGTGCGGCGCGGCTCAACGGACGGCTCGGTGACGAAGGGCTCCCGGTGCGGGTGGCAAATCTGCAAACGATCTGGACCGTCCTCTACACCCGACCCTGCCGCTACAACTGGATGCTGCAATTCTACTTGCGAGCCGAAGGGCTGGCGCTTTCGTGGGTGGGGACGGGGCGCTTCATCTTCAGCCTCAACTACAGCGACGCCGACTTCGACGCCGTGGCCGACAAGTTCATGGCGGCCGCGCGCGCGATGCAGGCGGACAGCTTCTGGTGGTCGGACGCTTCGTTGACCGACAAGGCGATCAAGCGCCGGATCCTGCGAGAGATGCTCTCTCACCGCCTCTAGCGCGCGACCGCTGCTCCCAGGCCCAGGCGCGCTCCCGCCAACCGCGCTCCCACCAACCGCGCTCCCACCAGCGGCGCTCCCACCACAAGCGCTCTCGCCACCAGCGGCGCTCCCACCACCAGCGCTTCCGCCACCTGCGCTTCCGCCACCTGCGCTTCCGCCAACCGCGCTCCCAACCGCGCGTGCCAGAGTTGAACCCCGCTCCGTGCGGAATCGGAGGCCGCCCGCTCGTCTCGCCCGACCCTCCGCACGGGACTTTTTTCCGGCGGCGAGGAGCGCGGTTTTCGACTTGGGCGTGCGCTCCTCGCCGCCGGAAAAAAGTTCATGCGCGGAGGCGGGCGTCCGATTCGAGCGGGCGACCTCGATTCCGCGCATGGCCGGAGTTCAGCTCAAGGTCCATCGGTAAGCTCCGGCGAGCACGCGCAGCAACCGCGGCGGGCGCGGCGAGCGCACCGGGCGCGGCTGGCGTGACAAGCGCGGCGACCGAGGCGCGCGCGGCGAGGCCGGGCGAGCAGAGCTCGTCCGGCCTCACGCGATCCCAACGGAGTTGCGGCACCCAGCGCGCTAGGCGTGCTGCTTGGCGGGCTCGATCATCTCGCCGCGCATCAGGTAGAGCGGCGCCCGATGATAGAGGTAGATGTCGTGGAACGGGTCGGTGAGGATCTTGGTGAACCAGACCAGCCCGGTCTTCACGCTGCGCAAGAAGAAGAGGTGGAAGGTCCGGAACAGGAGCGCTCCGGCCGCCAGGCCAATCCAGAGCCGCGCCAGGTGCTCGAGGTAGCTCGGGAGGGTGGTCCAGGGCTGGGCGAAGATCCCCAGCGCCGTCGGCGCGAAGTAGAGCGCGATGGGGACCAGCGCCCAGACGCTGTGCAGGATCACCTTGCGGCGCAGGTTGTAACCGACCTTCACCTTCTCTTTGTAGTCGTGCGTCGCCTGGTTCTCCTCGTCATAGCCCTTGGGCTCGAAGAAGAAGTGGCCCACCTGACGGATGCACATGGCAAACGTCCAGCCGAACAGCGCCGCCGCCACCGGGTGCGTGAACAGCAGCACGTAGGTGATGCAGAAGCTGATCGCGCTCACCAGGTGCAGCGACTGGTTGATGCGGCTGTGGTGGTAGAATCGGTGATCGTCCCAGCGCTGCTCTTTCAATTCCTCGAAAAAGCCGTTCATGTGCTCTCCTTCGTTCGCTCGTTGACGGAGCCAAACAACATTGGCTCCATTTGCCGTCAACTGCGCGCTTTAGAAAGCGACCTTTGGGTGACGTTCTCGTCACCGACTGTCACGGAGGCCCGGCCCGCCGGGGCGGCGCGAATCAGCCACAAGCTGACCCACACGCCGGTGCTGAAATACAGAGACATCCAGGGCACTTCCTCGCGCCAGGGATCCCAGTCGTGCGTCACGACGCGCCGGAACGAGGCGTCGCGCACCCCCTGCACGAAAGAGAGATACGGACGGCGGCTCTGCTCGTCGGCGCGCCAGCGGTGGAGATACATCGGCACGTCCACCATCGACATGAACACGATGTAGGCGCCTATGAGCGCGGTCGCGATCCCCACGAAACGCTGCCGTGTCCCACGTTCGCGGGCCAGAAGGCCGATGACCACCAGGGCCGAGGCGAAGGTCCAGATCGACTGCTCGATCGCGTTGCCGAGGTAGTTCGTCGACAGGACCGCGTACCAGGAGCAGAGCTCGGCGACCGCGATGATCGGAACCAGGACGCGGGAGACGATCCTGGCGGCGTCTCGATTCCCCGCGCTGGCCGATTCGCCCAGCAGCAAAGCCCACTGGGTCATGAACGCCAGCTCCGCGACGGTCGCCACGGCGCGCCCGATCATCACCACGGAGAGCCAGTTGTCGTACAGACAGATGCGCTGCACGTCGGCGCGCGGGAAAATCGAGCGGAAGGCGCATCCGCCCACGAAGAGGCCGGCCAGGATCAGTTGCCGGCGGCGGTAGCGACCGAGCTCGGGGCTCTGCAGCGCACGATCCCGCTGGAGGCCGGCCGCGGCGCGCAGCCAGATGGCTATGTTGAAGAGGCTGAGCGCGCGGAGAAACCAGATCCAGACCTCGATCCCTTGCCCCTGCGACCCACTGAGCACGTTCGCCATCGTCTGGCTGCCCATTGTGTGACTATCTCGCGCCCGTTTAGTTACAGTTGTGCAACAGTTTTCTAGACGGCGACCGTGGCCGGGCGTTCCGCGACCTCGCCCAGCCAATCGACGACCCGCTCCTCCGCCCAGTAGCGCGGGCGCCAGGGCCAGGGGCCGGAGACGAACCCGGTGTGACCGCCCCAAGGGGTCACCTCGAATTTGACGTCCGCCGAGGCGGCGGCCCGCGCGCCGGCCATCGCCTCGCGCGGGTAAAAGGGATCGTCCTCGCTGCTGATGCAGAGAGTGGGCACGGCGATGCGCGACAGGAAGCTGACGGAGCTGGCGCGCCGGTAGTAATCCTCGGCGCTGGCGAACCCGTGCATGGGCGCGGTGACCCGCTGGTCGAACTCGGCGAACGTCCGCGCCGTCCGAATTCCCGCCGCGTCCAGGTGGGCCGTCTCGCGCGGAAACCGGGCCAGCACGTCGAGCGCCTTCGGCTTGAGCCGTCGCAAGAAGTGATAGGTGTAAAAGCGCGCCCCGGCCCGCTCGAGGTAGCGCGAAGCGGCCGCCAGATCGTAGGGGACGGAGATCGTGGCGGCGGCGCGGATGGCGCTCCCGGCGCCGGCCTCGCCCAGCCACTTGAGCAGCACATTTCCCCCCAGCGAAAACCCCACCGCGTAGATCGGCACGCCGGGCTCGCGCGCCGCCAGGGTCCGCACCACGAAGTCGAGGTCGGCGGTGTCGCCGGAGTGGTAGAGGCGGGGCCGCCGGTTCTTGAGGCGACGCGAGATCTGCTCCGGATCGCGCGCGCAGGAGCGAAAGTTGAGCACCGTGCAACGCCAGCCCACGCGCGCCGCCTGCACCGCCAGCCCCTGCGTGTGCAGCGAGTGCGCGCTCCCCTCTAGACCGTGCAGCAAGAGGACGCGCGGCGCGCCGGCCCGGCTGCCCGCGTGGTCGAGGACCAGATCGTCGTCGTCCTCGGTGGTCAGCACCTCACGCTCGAACCGGACCAGGTGCCGCGAGCGGGCCAACCGCGCCCAGAGGGTCTGGGCGGTCGCCCCCCGCAGCCACCAAGCGACCGCGACCTGTTCGGCTTGCCGCATCGCCACCTTATATAGCCTCTGTGGCCTCCCTTTGTGAGCCACGGGCGGGGGCGCGGCGCGTCCAGATTCTCGTCACTTAGACGTGCACTTCCGCTTGCACCGGGGCCCAGCGCCAACTAGACCAGATGCCCATGAGCTCATCCGGAGAGGCACCGCCGACGACCAACGGGAGAGCCCAGCAACAGGCGGAAACCCCGGCGATTGCTCCGGGATCGCGCCCGGAGGCGACCGGCGTCACTGCGAGCGCGGCGCCGGCGAAGAAGAGCAAGCGGCCGGTCGTCTTCGCGGTGCTGGGGGCGGTCGCCCTGGGCGCGTTCCTCTACTACCTCCACCAGCGCCACTTCGAGGATACCGACGACGCGCAGATCGACGGCAACATCAGCAACATCGGACCGCGGGTCATGGGGACGGTGACCGCGGTGCGCATCGTCGAGAACCAGACCGTGCACGCGAACGACGTGCTGCTGGAGATTGATCCCACCGACCTCGCCGTGGCGGTGGTGCAGGCCAAGGCGTCGGTCGCTCAGGCCCAGGCGCAGCTGCAGGCCGAGGATCCCTCGGTGTCGATCACCGAGAACTCCAACACCGCCGCGGTGGCGGGCGCCTCCTCGGATCTGGTGTCGGCGGCGGCGGGGGTCACCGGCGCGCAAAAGGACGTCGAGCAGCTGACCTCCCGGGTGACCGAGGCCGAGGGGAACGCCCGTCTGGCCCAGATCGAGAAGCAGCGGGGCGACGAGCTCTGGAAGGCGCAGGCGATCCCGCGCGCCGATTTCGATCGCCGCCTGACGACCGCCGAGACGGCGGCGGCGCAGCTGCAGGCGGCGCGCCACGCGCTGGCCGCCGCGCGCGATCGCGTCTCGCAGCAGGAAGCAGCGCTCGGCGCCACCAAGAGCCGGCTCACCGAGGTGAAGAAGAACGCCCCGCGACAGGTCGAGACGCGACGCGCCTCGGTGCAGTACCGGCAGGCCAACCTGGAGCTGGCCCAGGCCCAGCTGCACGAGGCGGAGCTGAACCTCGGCTACGCAAAGGTCCGCGACCCCGGTCGACGGCGTCGTCGCCAAGAAGGGGGTCAACGTCGGCGACCACGTCTCCCCCGGCCAGCAGCTGGTGGCGGTGTCGCAGACGGGGACGCTGTGGGTGACCGCCAACTTCCGCGAGACGCAGATCGAACGCATGCAGCCGGGCATGGAGGTCGACCTCCATGTCGACGCGCTCGACACCAAGATGACGGGCAAGGTCGAGAGCATCGGCGGCGCCACCGGCTCGCGCCTCAGCGTGCTGCCGCCCGAGAACGCCTCGGGCAACTACGTCAAGGTCGTGCAGCGCATCCCGGTGCGGATCGACCTCGACCCCGGGCAGGCCGGCATCGATCGCCTGCGTCCGGGCATGTCGGTCGAGCCGAAGGTGCGCGTGGTGCCGTGAGCGCGGCCGGCTCCGCGGCGGCGGCGCCCGCGCGCGCCCCGCCTACTTCGCGACCGGCTGGACCAACGGCCACAACCCGTGGGTCATCGCGCTGGTGGTCACCATGGCCACCTTCATGGAGGTGCTCGACACCAGCATCGCCAACGTCTCGCTGCCGCACATCGCCGGCAACCTGTCGGTCAGCCAGGACGAGAGCGACCTGGGTGCTGACCTCGTACCTGGTCTCCAACGCGATCGTCCTGCCGATCAGCGGCTGGATCGCCTCCAAGATCGGCCGCAAGCGCTTCTACATGACCTGCGTGGTGCTCTTCACCGTCAGCTCGTTCCTGTGCGGCCTCGCGCCGTCGCTCGGCGTGGCTGATCTTCTTCCGCATCCTGCAGGGCCTCGGCGGCGGCGGCCTCGGGCCGAGCGAGCAGGCGATCCTGGCCGACACCTTCCCCCCGCCAAGCGCGGCATGGCCTTCGCCGTCTACGGCATGGCGGTCGTGCTGGCGCCGGCCATCGGCCCGACGCTGGGCGGCTTCATCACCGACCACTTCTCGTGGCGCTGGGTCTTCTTCATCAACGTGCCGGTCGGCCTGCTCTCGCTGTGCTGACCCAGCCGCGTGGTCACCGATCCGCCGCACATCGTGGCGGCCAGAAGAGCAAGACGGGCGGCATCGACTACATCGGCCTGTCGCTCATCGCCGTCGGCCTCGGCTGCCTCGAGGTCGTGCTCGACAAGGGGCAGGAGGACGACTGGTTCGCCTCGCCGTTCATCGTCGCGTTCGTCGGTCATCGCCGCCGTCGCGCTGGTCTCCTTCGTCGTCTGGGAGTGGCAAGCAGGAGCACCCGGTCGTCGACGTCCGCTGTTCAAGACCCGGACCTTCGCCGCCGCCAACGTCATGATGCTGACGCTGGGGATGGCGCTCTTCGGCACGACCGTGCTGCTGCCGCAGTTCCTCCAGGTCTTCATGGGCTACACGCGCCCAGCAGTCGGGCATGGCGCTCTCGCCCGGCGGCTTCGTGGTCATCCTGCTGCTGCCGCTTCGTCGGCTTCATGGTCTCGCGCGTCGACCCCCGCTACCTGATCGCGTTCGGCTTCCTGGCGCTCTCCGTCGTCGCTCTTCTACATGACCGACGCACCTCTACAACGGGATCGACTTCCGGACGGCGGTCCAGCTGCGGGTGTTCCAGTCGATCGGGCTGCCGTTCCTGTTCGTCCCCATCAACACGCTGGTCTACGCCGGCGTGGCGCCCGAGAAGAACAACGCCGTCTCCGGCATCGTGAACCTGTCGCGCAACATGGGCGGCGACATCGGCATCGCGCGTGACGACGCTGATCGCGCGGCGCGCGCAGTTCCACCAGAACCCGCTCATCGGCCGCACCAACAACTACGATCCCTCCTTCACCCAGCGGATCTCCGGCTTGGCCCAGAGCTTCGAGCGCGCCGGCGCCTCGGCGATCGATGCCACGCACAAGGCGATGGCGGTGATCTACGGCCAGCTACAGCAGCAGGCGGCCACGCTCGCCTTTCTCGATGCCCTCAAGATGCTGGCCGTCGCGACCGGCCTCATGATCCCGCTGCTCTTTCTCACGCAGCGGGCGCGCCCCGGTGGCGCGCCGGCGGGTGGGCATTAAATCGGGGGACGTCGGGCGCTCGGCGCCCTTTGGTCCCCCGCGCCCCGGCTCGCTCCGGGCTGGCAAAGCCACCCTTCGCTCGCTTCGGGGAACGTCGCGGGCGCTGGTCAATCGAGCGGCGGCGCGGTATAGGGACGGCGCATGGCTCGCATGGTGATGTGTCGAAAGCTCGGCAAGGAGCTCCCCGCCCTGCCGTTCAAACCGGTCCAGGGTGAGCTCGGGGAGAAAGATCTATGCCGAGGTGTCGCTCGATGCCTGGAAGATGTGGCTCCAGGACTCGGTCAAGTACGTGAACACCTACCGGCTCGACCTCACCACCAAGGATGCCCAGGCCTTCATGCGCAAGCAGATGGAGGTCTACTTCGGCTTCGCCACGGGGGATCTGGCCGACACGGCCTGGACCCCGCCGAAGCCGTAGTCGTAATCGTACCCCGAACCCACGCCTTCCGAAGTCTCCCCGCGCCCGCCACGGGCCCAGGCCGGCACCTTGCCAATGACCGTCTCGAGCGGCAGGCCCTCCCGGATGGAGCGGCGGAGCTGGTGCGAGCGCCAGATCGTGTAGAGCACCGGAAGCACTTCGAGCGTGAGGAACGCGCTCGTGGCCAGGCCGCCGAGCATCGGCGCGGCGACGCGCTTCATGATCTCGGCGCCGGCGCCATCGGCCCAGAGCAGGGGCAGGAGGCCCGCCGCCATCGTCGCGACCGTCATGATCTTGGGGCGCAGCCGCCGCACCGTTCCTTCGGCGTGCGCAGCGACGATGTCCTCGCGGGTCTTGAGACGCCCCTCGAGGACGCGGCGCTGGAAGGCTTCGTCGATGTAGACCACCATGACCACACCCGTCTGCATCGCCAGGCCGATGGTGGAGAGCAAGCCTGCCCAGACGGGCGCCGACAGGGGGTAGTGCAGCAGATACAAGGTCCAGACGCTGCCGACGAGGGCGAACGGGACCGAGATGAGGACGATGAGCGCCTCCGTCAAGCTGCGGAACTGCCAGAAGAGCAGGCCCAGCATCACCAGGATCACGATCGGCGCGATCCACTGCAGCCGCCGTTTGCCCGCTGCCAGGAGCTGCGGTTGCCCGCTCCACTCGACCCGCTCCCCGGCCGCCAGCCGCACACCACCGCTCGCTTCGGCGCTGCGGAGCGAACCCTCTGCTTCTTTCGTGTAGCTCTCGACGTCCACGCCGCTGTTCAAGTCGATATAGACATATCCCACGAGCTCGCTCCCCTCGGTGCGGAGGACGCCGGGCTCCGTCACGTACACGGGCTTTCCGAGCAGGCCGAGCGGCACGGCCGCACCGGAAGATGACCTGACGGTGATTTCTCGGAGGTCGTCGGTATCCACGGGCTTCATGCTCATGTCGGTGGCGATCCGGACCCGATACGGCTGGCGCTGAGGGGACATCGCCGCCACAGCGTCCGGGTTCATGCGTGCGTGCTCGTGCCCGTAGAGCGCCCCGGTGCCATGCTCGTGCGCCGCCTGTTGGACGGAACGCCGTCTGGCGTAGCCTCGGTTCGACATGTCGATCTCGCCGACCTGCCCCCCGGTCGTCATGAGGTTGACTGTCCGCTTCACGAGGTCCGGGTCGACGCCGTAACGCTGGAGGGCGGCGGGATCGGCCTCGAAGGTCAACCAAGGCTCGCCGCCGAGCGACTCGAACGCGGCGTTGCGCGTGCCCGGAAGCGTCTCTGCCCAAGCCTGCAGCGAGCCGCCCAGCAGGTTCAAACGCTCCGGCGTTGCCGCGACGATGCGAATTGCGACGGGCGTGCGAACACCGTTGGTCGACATCATGTCCATGCGCGCCCGTGCGGGCGCCGTCCAGGCGCTGGTCCAACCGGGCAGGCGGCTCGCACGGTCGAGCTTCGCCACGAGCTCCGCGTTCGTCTCGGGCCTCATCTCGGGCCACACCAGCCGCAGCGGGACCTTGATCCAGCCGGGCGCCCAACCCGAGTACCAGCGCGCCCGAGGGATGGGGGGCCACTCGGAGCTCGGCTTGAGGCGAATCGTGGTCTCGACCATCGAGTAGGGCGCGGGATCGGTGGCGGTATCCGCACGTCCCACTTTGCCGAACACGGAGGCCACCTCCGGAAACCGGCTCAGGATCTCGTCCTGTTCGCGCAGCTCCACGGACGCTTGGCCCTCGCTGACACCGGGAAGCGTGGTCGGCATGAAGAGCAGATCCCCCTCGTCGACGCGAGGCAAGAACTCGCCTCCCAGCCGAGAGACGAGCGGAAAGCAGGAAGCGACGGCCAGCGCGGCCGTCGTCAGCGTGAACGCTGGGCGAGAGAGGGCGAAATAGACGAAGGGTTGGTAAACGCGGATGAGCCATCGGGTGAGAGGGTTCGCCAGCTCCGGATACACCCGCCCCTTGAGAAGTTGAGCGCGCAGCGCCGGTGCGACCGTCAGAGAGACGAGAGCCGCAAAAACGACGACCAGCGTCTTAGTGAGCGCGAGGGGTCGGAGGAGCCTCCCTGTTTCCCCGGTAAACGCGAAGATGGGCAAGAACGCAAATGCCGTGATGATGAGCGAAGTCAATATCGCCGGCACGAGCGTCCATGCGGCCGACGACAGAGCGCCGCGCCGTTCGGCGGGAGACGCCCCCGGCGGCAGGCTTTCGAGTCGACGATGACAAGCTTCGAGGGCGACGACGTCCGCGTCGATGGCCATGCCGAGGGCGATCCCGATGCCCCCGAGGCTCATGATTGTCGCGGGGACTCGGAGGATTCGCATGGCGATGAAGGTCAAGAGAACCACCATCGGCAGGGTGAGGAGGGGGACGAGGGCGCTCTCCTTGTGCAACAGGAAGAGAAGAATCACGAACGCCACGACCGCCACCTCCTCGGACAGCGCGCGAAGGAGCGTGTGCTCGACACGCCCCGCGAGGTCGAGGCGGTTGTAGACCGTCACCAGCTGAACATGGCGCGGCAACCGATGCCCCAGCTTTTCGAGCGTGCGCTCCACGGACTCGATGATCGCCCGCGGGTCAGCGCCCCGGCGGGCGACGACGATGCCGCCCACGGTCGCGGTGGCGCCATCGAAGTCGGCGATCCCGAGGGGCATGTCCGGACTGATCGAGACGTGCGCGACGTCGCCGATCTGCGTCTTTTGGCCGCCGTGCCCGCCGGCGATCTGCGCTTGCTCGAGGTGGACGTCCTCTCCGTTGCCATGCGCCACCGGGGCGAGCGCCGCGGCCGCATCGCTGAACGCCAGGCCGCGCGCGCGGAGCTCTTCGGGCGCCGTCACGACGTGCAGCTCGTCGACCGGTTCGCCGACCGCCGCCACCTCGGCCACCCCCGGGATGGCCTCGAGCGCGGGTCGAAAGACGTTCTCCTGAAGGTGGCGCAGCGCTGGCGAGGCGCCGCGGACGTTGGGGTTGACCAGAACGTACTGGTAGATCCAACCGGTGCTCGACGCCGTGGGGCCGATCTGGACCCGGGCATCGCCCGGGAGGATCGCGCGCACCTGCGCGATGCGCTGCTCGATCTCGCGCCGATGCTGCTCCAGCCCCGCCGCGGAGCCGAAGATGAGGTCCACGTACGCGGTCCCCGACATCGAGGAGCTGCGGACGGCGGTCGAGCCCGGCAGCCCGCTCAGGGCGTCGGTCAACACACGCGTTACCCGCGTGGCCACCTCCCTCGAAGGGTGGCCGTTCCAGTCGACGACGATCCCGATCTGGGGATCCGACAGGTCCGGCACGGCGTCGCGCGAGAGCGCTCGGCGCGAGACCTCGCCGGCCAGCGCGAGGAGGACCGCCAGCCCGATGACCAGGCGCGCGTGACGCGTACACCACTCGACGATACGAGCAATCACCGCATCACCTCCTTGCTGATGTCCTTGCTGGCATCCTTGCTTCCATCCGCGACACTGGGCCGCGCCTCCCGGAGGCGCCGGTCGACGTCGTTGAAGAACGCATATCCGGCAATCACGTTCTCGCCCTCGCGGATCCCCGACAGGATCACAATCGCGCCCTCCGACCTGCCTGCTCGCTCGGCCTCATATCCGGAGTCGAGAATCCGGCCCAGTTGAACGGGCCTTTTCTCGAATCCGTCCCCCATTGTGGCCTTCACGAGGACGTACGGCCCGCTCGCCGCGTAAAGGACCGCGCTGGTGGGGACGACGAGAAGCTTCCGCGCCTCGACGTCGATCAGCAACGAGCCGACGTCCAAGGGGCCCGCGCCATCCCACAGGTGTTCCGCCGGGTGGTCGAGGCGAAGCGCGACCTCGACGGTGGAGGTGTCCCCCCGATTCTGGTCCGCGCTGACGAGATGCGCGTCGAGGGGCATGTTCGGCGACCTCTGGCCGAAGAACCGCGCCGGTTGCTCGGCTGCCATGCCCACCAGGTCGTCTCTATAAAGGAGCGCCCTCCCAGTTCCGTCCGCGCCGACCCATGCGGCCGCCCGCACCGCGCGCGCCACCATGCGCGCTTTGGCCTCGGCCACCACACGGTCGTCATTTGCCGATCTCGAAGCCTCAGGCAGCAGCTCGGACATCGGGACGAGCGCCATGTTGCAGATGGGGCAGTCGCCCGGAGCGTGGCTGTTGATCTGGGGATGCATGGGGCAGACGTACTGCTGCATCACGGCCGCCGCCTCGCGATCGTGCGATCGCCTGCCGACGACACCGAGCACGAGCGCCGCCGCCGCCGCGAGGAGCAGCAGGATCCGCCCGGCAACCACGGCTGGTGGTACAACGCCCTGCGGGCCACCGCCGCTCTCTCGAGACGGCGGCAGCCCGTGGTCCACCATGGATCGCTCTTCTTCGACGTTCATGGCGGAGGCGTGGAACGGGTTAGCTTGGTCCGGCCCAGGCCGCGAAGGACGCGAAGGACTGGTTCCCCGCGGTGGTCTGGATGCAGTAGCCGTTGTGCCGCAACGGAGGCAGTGGGTAATTCCAGTTGCCACTCTGGGGCTCTACCCGGCCATTGACCGTCATCTGCCGCGGCGCCACGAGGTTGGTGCTCTCACCCAGTTGCAGCCTCGATTGCGTCTCGAAGCAGGTCGCGCCGGTGCCCAGGTTGCCCGACTGGAAGTTCCCGTTCGGCGCCACGGAGAAGACCACGGGATTGTTGCAGAGGCCCGTGCAGGGGGTGGGAAGCGCCGTCGCCAGGCAGTCCGACTCGCACTCCGACATGCCGACGTTCGGCGTTCCGCGAGGACCACTGTCGAGCGAGCCGAGGCAGACCGTCTCGTTGTGAGCTTGACCCGCGGCCAGGCACTGCTCCGCGAAGGGCAGGGAGCTGCCCTGGCAGAACTGGGCGAGCTGCCCGCAGGCGTCGTTGGGAAGCGCCGTCCAGAGGGTGGGGTTATTGTTCGGCGTCTGGCCGGTCTGTGCCTGGAACACCGAGCGGGCCTGGTAGAGAGCGCCGTTGAAGAGGACGCGGTCGAGGACGCCATAACGCACCTGCGGCGTCCACTGCCCGCCGCTCGTGCTGGCCTCGTTGTTCACCCGATCCCACAGATTGAACAGCGTGTTGGGCGTCTGGCCCGCCACGGAGGTGTGGGCCGTGGTGACCCGGTAGTCCGCATTGTTGAAGGCGACGACCGTGCCGACCTTGTAAGCGTGGCCGGCGACCCAGGGGTTCACGATGACGAGCTCACGCATCATGTCGTGGTCCTCGTGGCCGACGAGGTGGCAGTGCCACACGTAGCCTGGCCCCGCGATCGGATCGGTGGGGAAGGACGTCGGGTCGATCGGGAACTGGTTTGTGCCCGGTTGAACGCCGCCCGCCACGGTCGCCTGCGGCGCCCAGCGGACGAGGATTCGGGTAATCGTGCACGAGGGGGCCTCAATCGTGTCCTTCCAGCCCGTCTCCACAGGCGCAGGGGACATGACCGACCCTTGCAGATACGGCGTCGTGTCCAGCGTGATCGTGCTCGACGCCGGATTGTGGCCGTTCAGGAGCGTCCACTGCTCGACGTAGTGGGCGCAGTCGAAGGCCTGGCGATTGAGCGCCTGGAACTCGAGGAGGTGGATGTGGATCTGGTGGGTGTTGAGGTCGGAGTCTCCGGCCAGATCCGCGTTTGCCGGGAAGGTGTTGATGAGGTCCCACTCCTCGGTCGATCCGACGAGCGCGAACTCGGTGGGCGGCGTGTCGAAGTCGACGCCGTTGATCGCGCGCTTGTCGAACGTCGGTGAGAGCGGATCGTCGTCCACGTCGGAAAACAGCACCTGGTGCCGCGTCGGCGCATTGGCCGTGAGCGCCGCCTTGGGCGGGAACAGAGATGGGGAGAGCGTCGGGGGGGTGATAGGCGTCGTGTTCTGCACGGTGAACTGCATCACGACCTCCGTCGTTCCGCTGGGGTTCCCGGCGTGGGCCGTCCTGTTGATCATCGCGATCTTGGTGCCCGGCGCGAACTTCGAAAAATCCACCAGAATGTCCGCACGCTCCGTGATGCCGATCTGTGTGTCGGTCACCGAAATCGGCGCCGGCAGGTATCCGCCGTCCGAGCCGATGACGGTGAAGGGCACCAGCGTCGAGTTGCAGGTGGCGCTGTTGCCATCGGCCGAGATGCTCACCAGACTGTTGGTGCCGTCGCCGTTCTGGCTGGCATTCCAATCGCCCAGGCAGAGCTGGAGGTCAAAGAGCTGGGCGTTCGCGAGAGCGACCATACGGAACCGGTACTGTTGCCGGTTCACGTTCAGGTTGGGCCAGACCGCTCCGTTGACGAGGATCTCATCGGCTCCCTCGTTGTACGACCAATACGGCGAAGTCGACGGCGCGTCGCCGCCGTTCTCGTCTTCGGCGTCCGCCGAGTTGAGCGTGCCGCGGTCCGGCGGGAAGTCCACGTTTCCGTCCGTATAGAACGCTCTGGCGGAGAGGCCGAGCGCGACCTCGAACTGGCCCTGCGGAAGCGGCGAGCTCGGGGCGTCCAGCGGCGTATTCGCGGGATCGCGAAGGAAGTCCGCGGTTCCGACGACGCCCGAGTAGGTGCCGATGCGCGTCGCGCCCATCACGTGGTCGTGATAGAAGAGCTGCGTCGGGGCTTGCTGGTTCGGCTGAAAGTACGTGTTGGTGGCGAAGCTCGCCCCCTTGTACGTCAGGCCCGGCGTGAACCACTCCTCCGCCGTCCCGTCCTGGTTTGGCGCAACGACCAGGCCGTGCGTGTGCGTGACGTGCGCAACCGGAAAGAGAGAGTTCGCGTAGCCGGGCGGGAACAGGTTGAAGGGCGGCGTCGGCACCGCTTCGGAGAGCGGGTTCGCCCAGTGGAGCGTCGGATCGACCTCCAAGAACGCCGGCTGCTGGATGTTGTCGACCCAGGTGATCTGCGATGGAATGCCGACTGTGTTCTCGAACACCGCGCCGGGAGTCACGGTGATCGTCGAGCTCGTGGTCGAGCCCTTCGGGTGAGCACTTCCGCTATAGGCCAGGACCGTCGTGGCGGGAAAGCCGGGCGGCAGCTGCTGCTCGGTCGTTTGCACGACGGAGAGGTTGTAGTTGACCTGGACGGTTTTGCCGTTTTGGCGCATCCGCGCCGGCCGAAGCGCTGTTTCCGTATTTCGGCATTACCGTCGAGCATGTGGTCGAGGCGGTCAAGGCACTGGGCTGATCGTCCAATCCCAATCTCGCGCTTGCAGCTGATTTTCAAGCCTTTCCCGCTGGCGGGAGCCGCCGCGCCGAAGGTGCGGCTGAGGGTGGAGCGCCGCAGGGTCTTCAGCCTCTGACCTGGCAGCACCCTTTGCAACCCTCTCCCGCAGAACGGGAGAGGAAGTCTTGCTGGCACTCCTTGAGCCGACAAAACAAAAGTCCAGTCGGTCGCAAGTACCGCTTGACAAGAACGATTACGAGCGTAATCTAAAGAAAAATTACGGACGTAATCGTCATGGGGCATCAGCGAAGCGGAGTCGGTCGTCATGGAGCTGCTCTGGAAGCGCAGCCCGCTGGGTGCGGATGAGGTGGTCGCTGCGCTTGGCAAAGCACAGAACTGGCAAGAGCCGACCATCAAGACGCTGTTGAACCGGTTGCTCGGCAAGGGAGCGATTTCGGCAGAGAAAGACGGCCGCCGTTTTCTCTATGCGCCGGTGCTTCAGCGTGTCGACTGGGTGCAGAACGAAAGCGAAGGCCTGCTCGATCGCCTGTTCGGTGGTCGCGTTGCGCCGCTGGTGGCGCATCTTTCCGAGCGTGCAAGCTCAGCCCGAACGACATCGCCGAACTCAAGCGCCTGATCGGAGAGATCGACCATGAAGACTGAGCTGCTGGCGATGGCTGATCAACGCCACCGTCGCGACCTCGCTCGCGGGGATCGCGATCCTCTTGCTGCGCAAGCCCGATGCGGAGTTGGCTCGGCGCCGAGATCGCCTATCGCCTGTGGATTGCGCTGCCGCTGGCTGCGCTCGCCGCCTGGTTTTCCCTGCCGCAGGCTCTCCTGCTGCAAGCAGCACGCAGGTCATCATCGCCACGGCGCCGGTCGTTGTCTTGCGTGTCGCCAACAGCCTCGGTTCGCTCAACGCCGATCGCTGGCTGCTCGCGATCTGGCTGATCGGCGCTGGCGCATTGCTCGCGTTGCTGATGTTCCAGCAGCGACGTTTCGTCTCGCGCCTGCGGCTGCGGCCTGAGCAAGGACGGCAGCTGGCGTAGCCAGACCCCCGATGCGACGCCCGCAGTGCTCGGTGTGCTTCGCCAGAAGCTCGTCCTGCCCGAATGTT
>CAVRRT010000002.1:0-47419 GCA_963723305.1 uncultured Pseudomonadota bacterium | reverse complement strand
CCAGCAACTGGGCCACGGTCTCATCCACGTCCAGCGATTCCATGAACAGCTGGGTGCGCTGGGTGAATTCCTTCTGGCGGCGTTCCGATTCCTCGGCCTCGGTCAGGATGTCGATCTGCCAGCCGGTGAGCTGGGAGGCGAGCCGCACATTCTGGCCGCGGCGGCCGATGCCCAAGGACAGCTGTTCGTCGGGCACCACGACCTCAACGCGATGGGTGTCTTCGTCCAGCACCACCTTGGTGACTTCGGCCGGGGCCAGGGCATTGACGATGAAGGTCGCCGCTTCCCCGTTCCACGGAATGATGTCGATGCGCTCGCCCTGCAGCTCCTGCACCACCGCCTGCACGCGCACGCCGCGCATACCGACGCAGGCGCCGACCGGATCGATGCTGGAATCCTTGCTGATCACCGCGATCTTGGCGCGGCTGCCCGGATCGCGCGCCACCGCACGGATCTCGATCACGCCGTCATAGATTTCCGGCACTTCCTGGGCGAACAGCCGCACCATGAACTGGGGATGCGACGCGACAGGAAAATCTGGGGCCCGCGCGGTTCGCGGCGCACGTCATAGATATAGGCGCGGATACGGTCGCCGGCGCGGAAGCTCTCGCGCGGGATCATCTCGTCGCGGCGCACCACGCCTTCGGCCTTGCCGAGGTCCACGACCACCGAGCCGAATTCACTGCGCTTGACCACGCCATGCACCACTTCGCCGATGCGGTCCTTGTATTCGTCATACTGGCGCTCGCGCTCGGCGTCGCGCACCTTCTGCACGATCACCTGCTTGGCGTTCTGGGCATTGATGCGGTTGAAATCCACCGGCGGCAGGGTTTCGGCGATGATGTCGCCGATCTGGGCGTCGGGATTGCGCTTGCGCGCATCGGCCAGCGAAATCTCGGTCTTGTCGTTCTCGACCATCTCCACGACATGCAGATAGCGCGAGACATGGGTCTCGCCGGTCTTGGGATCGATATCGACCTTGATGTCGTTCTCGGTGCCATAATGGGCCTTGGCGGCGCGCTGCATCGCCTCTTCCATCGCGGTCAGAACCACCTGTTTGTCGATGGATTTGTCGCGCGCGACGGCGTCGGCGATCTGCAGAAGTTCGAGCCGGTTGGCGGCCACTGTGCTTGCCATTGTCTTCTCCTAGGTCCTTGAAGTTGTCGCTCCGCTCGCGCGGAGGCTGCTATTTGCTCCAGATCCGGCGCCCTTGCGCGCCTTCAGATCTTCGTTGATGAGCTTGTCGGTCAGAACGAGTTTGGCGTTGACACAGGCTGTGAAACGGAAATCTGATGTCCGCCTTGTCGGCCCGGATCATGACATCGGTGCCGTCCAGTCCCAGCAGCACGGCGCGGAACCGCTTGCGGCCATCCGTCGCGCGGCGCATTGAGCTCGATCTTGGCTTCATGGCCGGCCCAGCGGGCGAAATCCATCAGCCGGGTCAGCGGCCGGTCGATGCCGGGCGACGACACCTCGATCTCGTACTCGCCTTCGATCGGGTCTTGCGGCCTCGATGAAATCGAGCAGCGCATGGGAAAGCGTGGCGCAGCCTTCCACGTCCATGCTGCCATCGGGACGCTCGGCCATCACCTGCAGCGTCTTGGCCGCGCCGCCCATCATGCGCAGGCGCACCAGCTTGAAGCCCGCTTTTTCAATGACGGGTTCAAATACCGGTTCCAGATGCGATGCCGCGGCTACGACAAGTGCGCCTCAAAGTGCGAAGCGCCGGGCGCTTCGGATAAATGCAAAACCTTTCGCCCGCGGCGGCCCTTTCGGACCGCCACACAACACGTCTTGTTGTTTGGGATGGCGCGGATATACGCCCGGCCAGAGAAAGCCTCAATTACAAGGCTTATACGAGGTTTCATGCTTGGCCGGGTTGATGCCGACACTGACTTCGCCAGTGGAAACCGCCTTCTGGATGGCCTCCTGGCGGGCCCTTTCCTCTTCCTGCGCCTTGTCTTTTTGGAATTTGGCGACGGGGGATGGCAGCACCATCATCAGGACAAAGGCCAGGGTGCACAGGGCCGCGATCACCACCACGGCGATATCGCCGAAACCGGTACGGTAAATGGCGCGCACGCCCTCGTCGTCATCATTGTCGTTGGACGTTTTCATGACGTTTTTTTATCGCGAACGGCATCAGAAAGCGAACGCCGCGCAAAACGTAGAAAAGTCGGCGGACCCTTGATCGCCTTGGTTTCATAGCGGGTTGGCGGCCAGCCAGCGGGCCGGAACTTCCAGTCGCCGGGCCCCTGGGCCAGCCAGTCAAAGGCCGGATGGGCCATCAGCCGCTCCAGGGCATAAGGCAGATAGCTTTTGTCGTCGGTGGCAAAGCGCAGTTCCGCACCCGGCTTCAGCACCCGGGCCAGGGCGTCCAGCATCTCCATCTGCAAAAAACGGCGTTTGTGGTGCCGGGTCTTGGGCCAGGGGTCAGGAAACAGCAGGAAAAAGCGGCCCAGGCTGGCGTCCGGCAAAGCCTCGATGATGTCGCGGCCGTCCCCTTCAAACAGGCGAACGGTGTTCAGAGGAAATTCTTCCAGCTTGGTCAGTACCTTGGCCATGCCCATCTCATAGGGCTCGGCACCGATCAGGCCGACATCGGGATTTTCCCGGGCCTGCCAGACCAGATGTTCGCCGGCGCCAAAACCGACCTCCAGCCAGACCTCGCGAACAGTGTTCGGGAACTGGGCCAGGGGATCGTCGCCCGGCTGCCAGGCCAGTTCGCTTAACAGTGTTCGGCGCAGGTCCGCCTGCCGGCTGGACAGTTTGGGACCCTTGCGCCGGCCGTAAAGCTTGCGCCGGTTTCGATCGGGATGGTCGGGGGTTTCGCCGGACATGCGGAGGCTTAAACAGCATTACGCCGCCATGCGCGAGCGTGGCGGCGTAATGAAACGTCAGGACTGACTAGACTGCGGCTTTGATCTTGTCCGCGAGATCGGTCTTCTCCCAGGAGAAGCCGCCCTCGCTGTCGGGCTCGCGGCCGAAATGGCCATAAGCCGAGGTACGGGCGAAGATGGGCTTGTTGAGGTCCAGATGCTGGCGGATGCCGCGCGGCTTCAGGTTCATCAGCTGCGGCAGGATCAGCTCCAACTTGGCCTCGTCCACCTTGCCGGTGCCGTGGGTGTCGACATAGACCGACAGTGGCTCGGCCACGCCGATGGCATAGGCGATCTGGATGGTGCAGCGGTCGGCCACGCCGGACGCCACCACATTCTTGGCCAGATAGCGCGCGGCATAGGCCGCCGAACGATCCACCTTGGTGGAGTCCTTGCCCGAGAACGCGCCGCCGCCATGCGGGGCCGCGCCGCCATACGTGTCGACAATGATCTTGCGACCGGTGAGGCCGCAGTCGCCATCGGGACCGCCGATCACGAATGCGCCGGTGGGATTGATGTGCCAGACCGTCTTGGCGTTGATCCAGTCGCCCGGCAGCGCCTGGCGGATATAGGGCTCGACGATCTTGCGGATGTCGTCGCTGGTCTGGGCTTCATCCATGTGCTGGGTGGACAGCACGATCTGGGTGGCTTCCACCGGCTTGCCATTCTCATAGCGCAGGGTGACCTGGCTTTTGGCGTCCGGACCGAGCGTCTTTTCCTTGCCGGATTTGCGCGCCTTGGCGAGCAGCTCCAGAATCTTGTGGCTGTAGAACAGCGGCGCCGGCATCAGCGCCGGGGTTTCGCGGCAGGCATAGCCGAACATGATGCCCTGGTCGCCCGCGCCTTCATCCTTGTTGCCGCTGGCGTCGACGCCCTGGGCGATGTGCGCCGACTGGGCATGCAGCAGCACTTCGACCTGCGCCGTCTTCCAGTGAAAGCCATCCTGTTCGTAGCCGATGTCCTTGATCGCCTGGCGGGCGACTTCTTCCACCTGGGCCGCACCGACCGACTTGGGGCCGCGGGTTTCACCGGCGATGATCACCCGGTTGGTGGTCGCCATGGTTTCGCAGGCGGCGCGGATGTCCCAGGGGTTCATGCCTTCCTTGGGGCCTTCGCGGAAGAACAGATCCACCACCTCATCCGAGATGCGGTCGCACACCTTGTCGGGATGGCCTTCGGAAACGCTTTCGGAGGTGAAGAGATAGTTCTGGCGCGCCATGATGATCCTGGAGTTCTGGAGGCGGCCCCTCTTTACAGGGTTTGGAGGGGGGGTCAACAGGATATGTCAATTTTCGCATATCCTTCACAGCGGCTAAGCTGTGCTTTTCCCAGAAACTTTTCGAGAAATGTCCGGGCGGACCGCGCCGTCCCGGCTAATTGCAGAGGCGCGGCGCCGCCGCATCCAGGGCGCGGATATTGCCGATCAGCAGCATCACCACCGGCTGCGGCCAGTTTTCAAACCCGCTGAACCCGGGCGCGCTGCCCTGCGGCGGCAGGATCGGACAGGTGGTGGTGCGCGAGCCGCGCGCATTGCCGCTGGCCGGATCGGGCACGAACATCACCGCGTCGAATTTGACGATCGCCTTGGTGGTGTTGGTGGTGGTCAGCATCATGTCCGGCTTTCCGTCCATCTGTTCGAGCCTGAAGCTGACGGACGCGCCCGAAAGCGGCGGCGGCAGTTCGACCGGACCGGCCGGGTCAATGACCGACGACAGCAGCGGATGCTCCAGCTTCGCATCGTCGCCGGCATAGGACAGCGTGATGGTCTCGCCGGGGAAGATGATCAGCGTCCCCTTGTCGTCGAAATAAGGCAGCATGCGGGTGGCAATCTGGAAGCTGGAATTGTCGCCCATCCGCAAACTCACCTGGCGAGGCAGCGTGCGGCATGTCACCCGGGCGCACAAAGCCGCCAGGTCCTGCGCGGCTTTCTCCTGCGCCGCGGCAGCCGCGGCGTGGTCGGACGGCGGCCCGGGCGGCGGTTCGGCCGCCCCGGCGGCGTAAAGACTTAAGGCCCCGATCACGGCCATCCAGAACAGGCTTTTGCGCATGGCGCCCCTTCCCCAAAAGGCACGTTAACCCTTCGACGCGCCAACCCGATTAGGATAATAGGAACTTCGCAAATCAGCCGAAAGCCGCCATGCGCACTGCCACCGTTGAACGCAAGACCCGCGAGACCGAGATCGCCGTCTCCCTCGACCTGGACGGGACGGGCGAGAGCGACATCGACACCGGCATCGGCTTTCTGGACCACATGCTGGAGAGCTTCGCCCGCCACTCCATGATCGACCTGAAGGTGCGCGCCCAGGGCGACCTGCATGTCGATTACCACCACACCACCGAGGACACCGCCATCGTCATCGGCCAGGCGGTGAAAAAGGCGCTGGGCGATTTCGCCGGCATCACCCGGTTCGGCTCGGCCCTGATCCCCATGGACGAGGCGCTGACCCGCGTGGCGCTGGACATGTCCAACCGGCCCTATCTGATCTGGAAGGTGACATTCCCAAGCCCAAGCTGGGCGAGATGGACACCGAGCTGTTCAAGGAATGGTTCCAGGCCTTCGCCCAGAATGCCGGGGTGTGCCTGCACATCGAAAATCTTTATGCCGACAACAGCCACCATATCGTCGAGACCTGCTTCAAGGGTCTGGCGCGGGCGCTGCGCCAGGCGATCACGCCCGATGAACGCCTGGATGGCGCATCGCCTTCAATCCCGGCCCGACTCAACGAATGGTTGACTGACAGCTGGAGCGGTTACCTCCTCTCGTTTCACGACATCTTTGCGGACGAGCTGCCGAGCTTCGATTCGTCGTCAGGAGCTCCTCCGACTCCTCGCCTCGGTTCCGGGGCTCGTCCAGGGCGGCCTCGTGGAGCCGTTGAGCGGATGGATCTTTCCTTACCACCGACGATGGTACGCGCGATGGGTCACCTGCCTGACCCTGGGACTTGTTTATGCCTTTGCGACCGCGATGATTTGGAAGCTCGCCAGCGTCGATCTGCTTCCGCTCGGCGCCAGATTCAAGGGCAACCCCTCTCAGCTCATGCTCGCCTGGTGCCTCATCATTCTGGGCCTCGTCACCCACTACGCTATCGACCGCAGCAAAGGCGGCAGCGCGGGGTCCAAGTCCATTCCCCTTGGCCACGCGACGTACGCGATCGACGCTCGCGCGGGGATGATCTTGCTCAAGGGAATCCTGATGTTGATTGGATTCTTCGGATTGCTCTTCCTGGTTCCCAACGGCCCGAGCGGTAACCTCGATTTCTTCTTGGTCGGATATAGTTTGGACAGCTTCGTCGGTATCGTGGCCGTCTCACTCGATCAACGGGCAGTTGCCCGCGGCACCGAGTTCACGAAGGCCATGAAGAGCTAATAGCCCAGGAAGCGTGTCGATGCCGGTTTAGTCGGCGGGCTCCGGGGCCATCTCCACGACCGCGCCCTCGGTGCTGGTGAAGGCGTCGTCGATGGCGAGCTCCTCGGAGGTCGCGTGGGCGTCGACCGGCGGCTGCGACTGCGGAAGGGGCTGCTTGGCCCAGTGAGCGAAGACGGCCTCGGCCGTCGTGCGGGTCATGCCGGCGACGGCCGACAGCTCCTCGACAGAGGCTTCGCGCACGCGCTTGATGCTGCCGAAGTGACGGAGCAGCTGGCGCTGGCGGCCCGGGCCGATCCCTGGGACATCGGACAGCGCCGAGCGGAGGGTGAGCCTCCGGCGCTGGCTGCGGTGGAAGCTGACGGCGAAGCGGTGGGCCTCGTCGCGCAGCTGCTGCAGCACGAACATCTCGGCGCTGTTGCTGCGGATCGGGATGGCGTCCTTGGCGTGGGGGAGAAACACCCGGTCCGGTTTCGTGGAACCGGCGTCGTCGCGCCCAGATCTCTTGGACGATCCAGCTGCCTTGGATTGCGCGTCGGCCGGCGCCTGGACGGCGGCGGGTGCTGTCTCATCGGCCGCGGGTGCCGCCGCGCCCGCGGTCTCGGCAGGCGCATCGGCTGCCGGTGCCGCCGCGCCCGCGGTCTCGGCAGGCGCATCGGCCGCGGGTGCCGCCGCGCCCGCTGTCTCGGTGGCGAGCCCCTCCTCGAGCGCGACGTCCCGCTCCTTGGCCAGCGCGACGATCGGTAGCCCGACGCCGGCCCGCACGTCGATGCCGACATCGCGCGCGGCGGCCAGCGCCATCGCCAGCTGCCCCTTGCCGCCGTCCACGACGATGAGGTCGGGGAGCTTCCAACCGTCGTCCAGCGTGGCGTCGGTCTTGGCGTCCGTCCTGGCGTGGGCGGCCCCCTCGCGCGCGCGCCGGAACCGTCGCGAGAGCACCTCGTACATCGAGGCGAAGTCGTCGTTGTGGCGCCCACCGCTGGCGGCGCCGGGGGCGCGGACCTTGTAGGTGCGGTAGCGGCTCTTCTCGGGTCGGCCGTCGACGAAGACGACCATCGAGGCGACGGTGGCGAACCCCTGCAGGTGCGAGACGTCGTAGCACTCGATCACGCGCGGCAGCCGCGGCAGCTTGAGGCGCCGCTGCAGCTTGCCGAGTGCCAGCTCGACGTCGGCGCGGGCGTTGCGTCGGGTGGCGAAGCTCGACGCCGCGTTCTTGTTGGCGAGATCGACCAGCCGCCGCCGATCGCCGCGCTGGGGGGTGGAGACCTCCACCCGCCGTTTGCGGGCGCCGGCTCCCGCCTCTGCCTCGCCCCGGCGCTCGCTCAGCCACTCGGCCTTGAGCGCCGCGTCCTCGATCTCGATCGGCAGCAGCACCTCGTCGGGGGGCGGCGCGCCGAGATCGTAGTAGAGCCCCACGAACGAGGAGATGAGCTCGGCGTCGGGAAACTCCTGGCCGGTGAACGAGAAGCATCGGCTGCCGTTCAGCTTGCCGTCGCGGATGGAGAGCACCGCGATCTCGAGCGCGATCCCCTGGCGGTGGTAGCCGACGACATCCTGGTCGAGGAAATCGCTCGACACCACCCGCTGCTTTTCCAGCGTCACCTCCAGCGCCCTGATCTGATCGCGGATCTCGGCGGCGATCTCGAACTCGGCGCGCCCCGCCGCGTCCTTCATGCGCGCGCGCAGGCGATCGAGCAGCTCGTCGCTCTTGCCGTCGAGAAAGAGCCGCACGTCGCGCACCTGGTCCCCGTAAGCCTCGGGCGACACCGGCAGCACGCAGGGGGCCGGGCAGCGCTTGATCTGGTACTGCAGGCAGGGGCGCCGCCGGTTGTGCAGCACGTGATCGGTGCAGGTGCGGAGCTGAAAGTGGCGGTTCACCACCCGCAGCGCCTCGCGGCACGACGACGCCGAGTGGTAGGGGCCGAAGTAGAACGCGCCGTCATCGCCGAGGCGCCGCACGACCTCGAGGCGCGGCCACTCCCCCGCGGGGTCGAGGCGCAGCACCAGGAAGTTCTTGTCGTCCTTGAGGTTGACGTTGAAGCGCGGCTGGTGGCGCTTGATGAGCGTATTTTCGAGGAGCAGCGCCTCCTTCTCCGTCGAGGTGATGACCGTCTCGATGTCGGCCACAATCCCGTCGAGCAGCGGGACGAAGTCGCGCGTGTCGCCGGAGGCGGGCTGGAAGTACTGGCGGACCCGGTTGCGCAGCACGCCCGCCTTGCCGATGTAGATCGGCTTGCCGCGCGCGTCCTTCATGATGTAGACGCCGGGCGCCGCCGGAAGCGCCTCCACGATCTCGGCCAGCGTCCTCGGCGCCGGGGTGACCTCGCCCTCGCGCAGGCTCGGCCGTGGCTGGTCCCCCTCTTCTGACATCACCGTAACCATAACGCGCGCGTTATATTCGCGCCTCATGTCGCGTCGCCGCCTCGCGGTTCTGCTCGGGCTCTTGGCGATCGTCTCGAGCTTGCCGAGCTTGCGCGCCCGGCGGGCGCAGGCGGCGGGCGCCCCCGTGGTCGGCAAGCTGACCTGGTACGGGCAATCGTGCTTCCTGCTCGAGACGGCGGCCGGAACGCGCGTGCTGATGGACCCGTTCGGGAAGGCGGCCGGCTATCCGCTGCCGGCCAACCTGCGCGCCGACGTGGTGACCATCAGCCACGAGCACCCCGACCACAACAACTTTCGGATGTCGACCGGCACGCCGCACGTCATCCACGGCCTCACTGCCGACAAGAAGGGCTGGGCGCGGATCGAGGAGAGGTTCCGCGACGTCTCGATCCGCTCGGTCGGGGTCTACCATGACGACAAGCGCGGCGCGCTGCGCGGCCTCGACACGGTCTTCATCTTCGAGGTCGGCGGCCTGCGCATCGCCCACCTGGGGGACCTCGGCCACACGCTCGACGACGATCAGCTGGAGGCGATCGGTTCGGTCGACGTGCTGCTGGTCCCCGTCGGTGGGACAACGACCATCGACGCCTACCAGGCGACGCGGGTCATCGACCAGCTGCACCCGCGCCTGATGGTCGTGCCGATGCACTACAAGACGGACGCGCTCGATCTGTTCCTCGAACGCAAGGCGAACGTCCGCCGCGAGCCGAGCTCGACCATCGTGCTGACGTCGGTCAAGGCCCGCCCGGCCACGGAGATCGTGCTGCTCACGCCCCCCTGAGCCGCCGCAAAAACAGAGCGACCGGCCTCAGCGACCGAGGGCGCGCGCGACGAGGTGCCAGACGGCGATGAAGACCAGCACCGGCAGCGCGAACGCCGCCAACAGCGCAACGATCGCCCCGGCCACGACCAGCCGGTCGGACCAGTGGCCGCGGATGGCGCCGGCGCTGGAACGCGATCGCAGGAGCGCCAGGTTGCGCGCATGGGCCTTGAACACGAAGTCCCAGGCGTCGCCCAGGATGGGGATCGAGCCTCCCGCGGCGTCGGCCGCCAGGTTCAGCATCATGCGCGCCAGCAGCGCCTTGGGGGCGCGCCGACGCCAGGCCAGCACGACCGGATAGAGCCCCAGCGCAGAGCCGAGCAGATCCCCAGGCCCGGCAGCACCAGGCCCAGGATCGGATCTGAGGAACCGATCGTCGAGCCAGCGCGCCAGCGTCTCCGCCGCCAGGAGGGCATGATCCTCCTCCGGCGGCCGGGCCGATCGCGCGGGCGCGTCCATCCCCACAACTTACGCACCAAAACGGAGCGGGGCCGTCATCAGACGACGGGTGCGGTCGACGTGGCGGCGCCGAGCGCGCGCGGGACGTAATTGCCGCCCGAGATGATCATCTTGATCGCCTCCTGGCGGGCCAGGTCGACGCGCAGGCAACGGCTCTTGGGGATGAAGTGCAGACGGCCGCTGGTGGGATTTGGCGAGGCCGGAATGAACACACAAGAGGTCTCCGGATCCCCCTCCACCGTGTGGCCGCTGGTGAAGCCGATGACCAGCCCGCGCCCCGCCTCGTCGGGGACCAGCACCACCTGGCCGAAGATCCCCAGCCCGCCGTCGTGCCCGTCGGTGAGCGCCACCTGCTTCCAGGCCCGGTAAAGGTCGCTCAGCCCTGGCACGTGCCCCAGGATCCAGTCGGTGATGCCGATCAGGAACTTTCCGACCACGCTGGTGACGAACAGCCCGAGGACATAGATGGCGCCCAGCGCGACGGCGATCCCCAAGAACGGGACATCGATCCGGAGGATCGAGCGGGCCTTGCTGTCGACGTACCAGAGGACGAAGAACGTCACCGCCACCGGAATCGCGGCCAGCACCCCGGCCACGAACTTGTTGCGAACGTGAGATTTCAGGCTCCCCATGACTGCAAATTAGACGCCCAGTCCGGGCGAATCGCCAAAACCTGCCCGGCTTGGCGCTGGAGGCACCGTTCCGCGGTCAGGCGACCAGCAGCGTGCCGACGCTCCCGGGCGCCTCCAGCGAGGCGGCGATCTCGTCGGCGGCGACGATGTGCACGGCGCCGACGCCGGCCGCGAGCGGCGCGAAGGCCTCCTCCAGCTTGGGGATCATCCCCCCTTGAATCGTGCCCTCGCGGATGGCGGCGCGCGCCTCGGCGACGCTCAGCCGAGGGATGCGCGTGGCGGGATCGTCTCTGTCGCGCCGGACGCCGCCGACGGCCGTGCAGGCGACCAACGCCGCCGCGCCCACGGCCGCCGCCAGCTGGCTGGCCACCACGTCGGCGTTGATGTTCAACGTGGCGCCGCCCGGACCCGCGCCGAGGCAGGCGACGACCGGCAGGTAACCGCCGGCCTGGAGCGCGTCGAGCAGCGGCAGGTCGAACCCTTCGACGTCGCCGACCAGGCCGAAGTCGACCGCCACCCCGTCAGACCCGGAGACCACGCGCGGCGGACGCTGGTGCGCGCGAACGAGGCCGCTCGATCCCGCCAGACCGACCGCCGGGACACCGGCCGCGCGCAGCGCCGCCACGAGATCGACGTTGAGCCGGCCCGCCACCACCATCTTCACCACGTCGAGCGCCGCCTCGTCGGTGATGCGCCGCCCGCCGACCAGCTTCGGCTCGATCCCCAGGCGCTTCGACAGCGCGGTCGTCTGCGGACCGCCGCCGTGCACGACGACCAGCCGCCGTCCGGCGGCGCGCGCCCGGGCGATCCCCGCGGCCGCCAGGTCGAGCGCCGGCCCCGCGAGCACGTCGCCCCCCAGCTTGATGACAATCATCTTTGCGAACCCCGGGAAGATTCCCAACGCCTCCCGCGGCGGACTCCGGCGAGCAAAGCTCGCCTGCGCCCAGGCGATCGACCGCGCGTCATGGCCACGGGCCGGGGTCCTCGAGCGAGGCGGTCTCCGAGAGCCCCAGCATGAGGTTCATGTTCTGGATCGCCTGCCCGGCGCCGCCCTTGATCAGGTTGTCGGCGGCGCTCACGACCGCCAGCGTGCGGGTCCCGCCCCCCGGAGCGCCCAGCGTGAACCCGACCTCGGCGTAGTTGCTGCCGGCGACGGCCGCCACCTCGGGGAGGCGATGGCGCACGAAGCGCACGAACGGCTCGGGCGAATAGGCCGCCTCGTAGAGCGCGGCAATCTCGTCGGCGTCGACGTCGCTCGGCAGCTCGACGAAGCTGGTGGCCAGGATCCCGCGCGACAGCGGCGCCGAGACCGGCACGAAGCGCAATTCCAGCTCGCGCGCGCCCGCCGCCGTCAGCGTCTCGACGATCTCGGGCGTGTGCTGGTGCTCGAGCACCTTGTAGGTCTTGAGGTTCACCGCGCGCACCGGGTGGTGCGTCCCCGCCGACGGCGCGACGCCGCTCCCCGACGAGCCGGTCATGCCGACGACGTGGATCGATCCCGCCGAGCATGCCGGCCCGCGCCAGCGGCAGCAGGCCGAGCTCGATGGTCGTCGCGAAGCAGCCGGGCGAGGCCACCGCGCGCGCCTTCCGGATCGCCTCGCGGTTCAGCTCCGGCAACCCGTAGACGAACGTCCCCAGCGCCTCGGGGTGCGGGTGCGTGGCGCCGTAGTAGCGGGCGTAGGCGGCGGCGTCACGCAGCCGGAAGTCGCCCGACATGTCGACCACCTTGGCGCCCGTCTGCAGGATCGCCGGCGCGTGCTGCGCGCTCACCTTGTGCGGCAGGCCGAGCAGGGCGACGTCCACGCCCCGCGCCGCCTCGGCGGGCGGAACGTTCTCGAACCGCAGGTCGCTGCGCCCGGTGAGCGGCGGGTGAACCGCGCCCAGCAGCTCACCGACGTGATCGACGGCCACCACGCGGACCAGCTCGACGTCGGGGTGGATCAGCAGGCGGCGGATCATCTCGGCGCCGCCGTAGCCGGTGCCCCCGATGACGACGGCCTTGAAGCGCTTCATCGTCGGCGCGCCCGCCCGGCCTTTAGGGGTTCGGTAAGCAGATGAGACCGTTCCCGTCAGGATTGTCCTGGAAGCCCTGGCCAGGCGGGCAGAGGCTGCCCGATCCCATGTCCTGCACCGGCGCCAGCGCGTCGTCGCCGAAGATCGGACAAACGCCACCAGCGTCCGCGGCGACGTTGGGACAGAAAGGCTCCTGAGGACCGCAGCCGGCCGCCAGACCCAGCGCCCCGAAGAGCATCAAGACAGCCGCCAGCGACTTCATCCGCGCAGTCCTAAGTCAGCTGGGCGTTCGGCAGGCAAACGACGCCCTGGGGGCCGCTCGTGTTCATCTTCCCGCCGGGGTTGTCGCGGCCGCTCATGAACATGGTGGCACGCTTCCGTTTGCGCAAAGGCAGATGAGGGCGCTCATGTTTCCGTCGGGATTGTCCCCGTAGTGCTGGCCCGACGGGCAGCCGCCGGTGCCCATGCCCATGTCCTGGACCGGCGCCATCGCGTCGTCGCCGAAGATCGGACAGACGCCGCCCGCGTCCGCGGCGACGTTGGGGCAGAAGGGCTCCTGGGGACCGCATCCCGCTGCAAAACCGAGCGCGCCAGCGAGCATCAAGACGACCAAAAGCGACTTCATCCGTGGAATGATGTGCGGCAGCGACGGTGGGTGTCAAGACGGGGCGGGGCCGCAGGCAAAAGGGCCTGTTTCCGGAGGCCTTGCGGCTCATCCGAACCGCTCCAAAGCGCTGTTTTTCACGGAAAAAACGGCCCTCGCGTTGACGCGACCCGATCCCCCCTCTACCCTCAGAGTCTCGTGCGTCGCACCTGGCTGAGCTTGTTTTTTGGGGTTTTCGCGCTCTCTCTCCCGCTCGCCGCGTCGGCGGCCAAGGGGGTCCGGCTGCGTGCCGTGGTGCCCGCCGGGCCGCCGCCGGCCATCATGCCGCTGGCCGACGTCAAGCCGGGGATGGTGGGGGAGGCGCTGACGGTCTTTCAGGGGACCAAACCGGAACCGTTCAAGGTGCGCGTCGTGGCGGTGATGCGGAACTTTCTGCCGAAGCAGGACGTCATCCTCATTCGTGCCGAGGATCCGCGGGTCGAGTTCAGCGGCATCGTGGCGGGGATGAGCGGCAGCCCGGTCTATATCGACGGCAAGCTGGTGGGCGCGGTCGCCTATGCCTGGAGCTTCGCCAAGGAGCCGCTCGGCGGCGTCACGCCGATCGAGTCGATGCTGGCCGAGCGCCGGCGCCCGCGCCGCGTGGCGCGCGAATATTTCGCCCAGAACGGGCAGAACGGATTTGACGGCGGATCGAAGAGCGCCGAGGCCGGTGGGGAGCAACCGCTGCGCATCCCGGCGGCGATGCAAAGCGCGGTCGGGACGACCCAGGCCGGCTTCGGGACGCCCGACGCGCTGTCGCGCGGACTCGGCCTGCCGCCGATTCGGACCTCCCTCCGCCTACGGCGAGCCGCGGCTCCTGCGCGCCTCGGTGCCGCTGACGGTCTCCGGCTTCTCGCCGCGCACCGTCGGTGAGCTGGCCGAGGAGATGAAGCCCACCGGCCTCGTGCCGCTGCAGGCCGGTGGCGGGCGCCGCCTGGGACCGCCGGCGGCCGGCCACGTCGAACCCGGCTCGGCGATTGGCGTCGAGCTGGTGCGCGGCGACATGAGCACCGTGGCGACCGGAACCGTCACCTACGTCAACGGCTCCGACGTGCTCGCCTTCGGCCATCCCCTGTTCGGCATCGGCGAGGTCTACCTGCCGATGGTCGACGCCGAGATCCACGCCTTTCTCCCCAGCCTGTCGCAGTCGTTCAAGATGTCGTCGCCGCTGAACGAGGTCGGCACGCTGGTCCAGGATCGCCCGGCCTGCATCATCGGCGACCTCGACGCGCGCACCACGATGCTCCCCATCGACGTGCGGGTCACCGGTCCCGGCGTCGAGCCGCGCCTCTTCCACGCCGAGGTGGCGCGCAACCGGCGCCTGACGCCGATGCTGGCCTCGATGGTGGTCGGCAACGCCATCGCCGACGCCGAGCCCGACGTGACCGACATGATCGTCACCGTCACCTCCAAGGTGGGGTTGAAGGGCTACGCGCCGCTGGAGATGCGCGATCAGATCTTCTCGCCCGAAGGGGTGTCCAGCCACGCTCTGGCCTCGTCGCGCGGCCTGCGGGCGATGGGCGATCTGCTGGTCAACCCCTTCGAGCCAGTGGTGCTCGACCGGATGGACGTCGACGTCCGGGTGGAATACCGGCGCGACGTCGCCGAGATCATCGGCGTCTCGGTCCCCACGCAAGAGGTGCACGCCGGCGACACCGTCGATCTCCGCGTCACGCTGCGCCCGTATGCGGGTCCGGAGTACGTCGAGACGGTGCCGGTGATCATCCCGCGCACCGTCGCCGGCCAGGCGCTGAAGATCGAGGTCGCCTCGGGCGCGTCGGTGAGGCCCGACGTGCCGCAGGCCGAGACGCTGCCGGTCTACATCGACAACATGCGCAAGTCGTACTCGGCGACGTCGATCGTCGTGACGCTGCAGACACCGGACGACGGCGCCTCGCTGCGCGGGCGGCTCATCTCCGGGATGCCGGCCTCGGCGCTGGACACGCTCCGCCCCGGCAACCAGACCAACCGCGCCGGCGCGTACCACATCGCCGACCGCACGGTCTTCCCGGCGCGACAGCTGGTGGTCGGAAAAGAAGAGCTGACCGTGGCGGTGAAGACAGACGCGCTCGGCGATCGCACGGCGATCTCGGGGCCCTGAGCGGAATATCCGCGCCTCCTTTACAATTACGCCCCCGATGCGACCGACCCGTCTTCAGTCCACTTGCGCCAGATGCGCCACGCTCGCGCTCGTCGCCCTGACCGCGCTCGCCGCGGCCAATGCCAGCGCCGCCACCAGCAAGAGCTTCCGCCAGGCGACCGCCAAGGACTTCGAGGAGGGGGAAGCGACGGCCAGCATGATCCTCCCCGACGGGACCGTGGTGCCGGGGATGAAGACGGCGCCGGTCGCGCTCGACGCCGCATTCGTCTGGTGCTCGACGTTGTCGGCAGACGGGAAGACGGCCTACTTCGGCACCGGCGATCAGGGGCGCGTCTACGCGCTCGACGTGGCCGGCGGCGAGACGCGCGCCCGCCGCGTCGCCACGCTGGACGCCTCCTGGGTGACGGCGCTGGTGGCGCGCCCCGACGGAACGCTTGTCGCCGGCACCACGCCGGGCGGGAAGCTCTTCGCCATCGATCCCAAGAAGGGGGACGCCGCCGGCGGCGTGCGGCCGTTCGCCACGCTGGGGACCGACCACGTCTGGTCGCTGGCGCTCGACGCCAAGACCGGCGTCGTCTACGCCGGCACCGGCGGGCCGGGCAAGATCTTCGCGGTCGACCCGAGCGGGCACGCCAAGGAGATCTGGGACTCCGGCGACAAGCACGTCGTGTCGCTGCTGCAGGCCGACGACAAGCATCTTTATGCCGGGACCTCGGAGGAGGCGATCCTCTTTCGGGTCGGCCTCGACGGCCACGCCGAGGCGCTGGGCGATTTCGACGCCGAGGAGGTCCGGGCCATCGCCCGTTCGGGCAACGCCCTCTACGTCGCGGTCAACGACTTCGAGCGCGCCGCCCCGGCGGTGACGGCCGGCCCGGTCGCCGCGCGCGGCACCCGCATCACCGTCTCGCCGACCGGCTCGCCCGCTTCGGCCGGTGCGCTGCCGCGTCCCGGCCAGCGCAAGTCCAAGGCGGCGCTCTACCGGATCGATCCCGACGGACGCACCGAGCAGATCTTCTCCATCGGCGACGGCTACTTCACCGCGCTGGCGTTCGACGACGACGGGCGGGCCTATGTCGGCACCGGGACCGAAGGGCGCGTCTACCGCGTCGACCCCGATTGCCGCGCCGCCCTGGCCATCGACCTGCCGGAGCGGCAGGCGCTGACGTTGCTGCGCAGCAAGAAGATGTTTCTGGTCGGCACCGGCGACGTGGGGGGGCTTTACCGGGTGATCCCCGCGCCGGCGCGGCAGGCGACCTATCTGTCGCGCGTGCTCGACGCCGACTTCCACGCGCTCTGGGGTCTCTTGCGGTGGCACGGCACGCACCAGCTCGGCGTGGCGACCCGTTCGGGGAACACCGCCAAACCCGACGCCACCTGGTCGGGCTTCGCCGATCTCGATCACCAGCGCGCCACCAGCGACGGCGGCGTGGGCCTGGTCAAGAGCCCGTCCGCCCGCTACGTCCAGTACCGGGTGACGTTCGGCGGGCCAGAGGCGCGCGTCGGCCAGGTGACGCTGGCCTACCTGCCGCAGAACCAGCGCCCGCGCGTCACCGAGATCAGCGTCGGCGACAGCGGGGGATCGGCGCCACTCTCGACCGGGGGAGGCCTGGGCGCGCTCGGCGGCGCTTCGCTCACGCCGGCCACCGCCGCGCGCAGCCACGCGGCGACGCTCAAGCTGCACTGGAAGGTCGACAACACCGACGGCGACGACCTCGTCTACCGGCTCTTCTTCCGCGAGGAGAACGACGCCGTCTGGCGGCCGCTCGGCGGCCCCGACCCACTCACCAAGACCGACTTCGACTGGAACACCGAAGGGCTCCCCGACGGATCCTATGTGGTCCGCGTGGTCGCCAGCGACGAGCGCTCCGAGCCGCGCGAGCGCGCGCTCGAAGCGAGCCTGGAGTCGGCGCCGATCCTGGTCGACAACCGCAAGCCGGAGGTGGCCGGCCTCGTCGCCAAGTATCCCTTCGTCTCGGGGCGCGCGCACGACGACCAGAGCCCGCTGACCGGCCTGGAGTACGCCGTCGACGGCGGCGACTGGCAGATCCTGGCGCCGGCCGACGGGATCGCCGACGATCTGGTCGAGGCGTTCACGCTCAAGCTCCCCGCGCTGTCGCCGGGGCCGCACGCGGTCACCGTGCGCGCCTGGGACAGCGCCGACAACGTCGGGGCGGCGTCGGTGACCGTCCGGGTGACGGGGGGCAAATGAGCGACGACGACAGCGACGTCCGAGACGAAGCCGGCCTGCCACCCGCGCCCGAGGTGGTGCAGATGGAGGTCGGCCTTCTGCAGAACTTCTGCGAGATCCTCTTCTGCCCCGAGACGCGGGAGGCGGCGATCGTCGATCCGGCCTGGGAGGTCGATCGGCTGCTGAAAGAGGTCGATCGGCTGGGACTCAAGGTGACGGCGGCGCTCATCACGCACACCCACAACGATCACATCGAGGGGGTCGACGCGCTGGTGGCAAAGACCGGCGCGGCCGTGGTGGTGAGCCCGCGCGAAGCGGCGGCGGTGAGCGCGCCGGGACGGAAGATGATCGACGCCGTCGACGGGCGCGACATCGCCATCGGCAAGCGCGGGGTGCGCGTCCTCGATACCCCCGGCCACACCGTGGGCGGCGCTTGCTACCTGGCCGACGGCTACGTCGTGACCGGCGACGTGCTGTTCGTCGGCGGCTGCGGGCGCACCGACTTCAGAGGCGGCGACAGCGCCGAGATGTGGAAGAGCCTGCAGCGGCTCATGCGCCTGCCGGAGGAGACGCGCGTCTACCCGGGGCACGACTACGGCGACACGCCCACTTCGACCATCGGGCAGGAGATCCGCAGCAATCGGTTCATGCGCTGCGCGACGTTCGAGGAGTTCCGCGCGCTGCGCGAGCGCAAGCGGAGCTGAGCGTTACTGCCCGGCCCGCGTCACGCGGGCCGCGGCGAGGATCAGACGATCGAGGCCAGCGCCGCCCGCCAGGCCGGCGTCATGAAGCTCGACGGAAAACGGCCCTTCCCCCCGGGCGAGCGTGAGGCGCGCCGTCAGCGCACCGTCGGGCGCGCGCGCCACGGTCGCCTCCTCGAACGAGACGAAGCGCTGCACCCAGGGGTCGAGCGCCTTGTAGATCGCTTCCTTGGCCGAGAAGGCGAACAGCACCGCCGCGTCGCGCGCCGGGCCGTCGGGCGGGAGCGCCGCCCGCTCGTCGGGCGTGAGCACCCGCCGGCTCACGTCGGTCCGCAGCGGACGCAGATCCTCGACGTCGATCCCCAGCGTCGCGCGTGGCGTCGGCGCGCGCGACGCCAACGCCACGGCGATCGCCCGCTTGTGGCTCACCGATCCGACCGTCCCCGGCGGCAGCAACGGCGCGCCCCGCGCGCTCGACAGGATGGGGCCGGTCGCTTCGGCCCCCGCCGCGGCGAGCGCCTCCCGCAGCGCGATCCGACCGCCGACCCACCCTGCCCGCCGCGCCTCCGGCAGCGTCCGCGCGAACGCGGCCTCCCCGGCGTGGAGCGCGCGCGGCAGCTCGAAGGCGACCCCCTCGGGGAGCGCCACGCCGACGCAGATCCCGAACGGCAGCTCGCGCAGGAAGCGGCGCTCGAACGCCACCGTTACCTCGCGGCAGCGGCGGCGGCATCGGCGTCGGCGGCCACCAGCGCGCGGACGTGCGCCAGCAGCCCCTCGCTGCCGACGCCGACCTGCAGCTCCTGCGGCAGCCGGCGCGCCAGCCAGACCACCTCCCAGGTCAGCGCCTCGCCCGGCGCCACCGTCTCGTACGCCCCTTGTGCTTCGACCTCGACGTAGGTGTGCGCGGGGCTGGCGTAGATCTCGATCTGCGCCTCGCCGGGCGCGTGCCCCACGCGCGGCACCGCCGGGAAGGTCTTGACCAGGAGCGCGTCTCCATCGACGTGGGCCAGCCACCCCTCGCGCCCATCGGCGAAGTGCTTCTGGTGCTCGGTGATCGCCGCCCTGTCGTAGTCGTACCAGGTGGCGCCGAGGGCGTCGCTCACGATCAGGTTCGAGGGGGGAAAGATCCCTTCGCCGGTCGGGTAGAACGTGAGCCCGCCGGGCGCGACCCGGGTGATCTGCCAGGGGGCCGTCTGCAGCGGCGCCGCGCCGTGGTTGTGGATGCGGTACTCGAACAGCACGGCGCCCCGCGCGCGATCGGCGGTGAAGCGCTTTTCGATCGCCACACCCAGGCTCGCGCTCGGGGCGCTGCGCATCACGATGGAGCCCCCTTCGATCGCCGCGCGATACTCTGCATGGTCGATCTCCGGCACGGGCGGCCAGCCCCAGACGCTCTGCGGGCTGGTCCAGAAGGTCGAGCCGAAGTTTCCGGCGTCGATCTCGGGGCCGGTGAGCAGGTTTCGGCCGCCGAGCCGCAGCGCCGTCACCCGGCCGCCGGTGCGCGCGTCAACCTCGAACGAAACGTCGTCCCAGGCGAGCACGTGGCGGCCATCCTGGAATCGCGGCGCGATGGGGTTCAGCTTCGCATCCGGCACGTCGCGCATGCTACCCGCGCCCGACCGGCGCGATCAATCTGAACCGTGCGCCGCACCGTCAGCCGAACCGTGCACCGCGCCGTGCGAACCGTGCCTGCTCTGGGGCGGGAGCTGGACGCACGCCTCGACCGCGCTTCCGTCGGGGTGGCGCGGACAGAGGGTGACGACGCCACTCTCCGACACCTCGACCATGATGTAGTGGTAGGTGTTGGTCAGCACCAGGACGCTCGGCGGACAGGCGGGGAGTGGACCGGGCACGCCGACCGGAGGCGGCCCGGTGGGCGACTGGCAGCGCGGGTTGTAGAGCGGCGCGCCACCGCCGCCGGTGACGACGTAGGTCAGCCGGCCGGCCGGCGTCGTGCCGATCCCGCGTTCGTAAATGTGGTCGTGGCCGGAGAACAGGACGTCGACGTGCGCCGCGGCCAGGAGCGGCGCGTAGTCGCGCGCCATCCGGGAGGCGCCGCCGTGAAAGCCGTGCGCCCAGGGCCCCTCATGACAGAAGGCAAAGATGGCGCGCGCGTGGTGACGGCGCGCCCGCCCGAGATCGTCGCGCAGCCAAACGAGCTGCGCCGGGTTGCGCATCTCGTTCGTCGAGAGGATGACGAAGTGGACGCCGCCGAGATCGAGCGACGTCCAGCCGGGCGGACCTTTGGCGGGAACGCCGAACAGATCCCAGGTGAGCCGGGCGCCCGCGCCGCCCCGGTCGGCGTCGTGGTTGCCGAGCGCCGGAACCACCGGCGCCATCGCCCCCAGCGGGGCGGTGATCTCGAAGTACTTCTGCCAGTTCGACTCCTCGCTGCCGACGTCGGTGAGATCGCCGGTGTTGACGATCAGCGCCGGCGCCTCACGGACCAAGGCCTCGACGATGGCCCGGTGCGCGACGTGGCCCGGGTAGCGCATGTCGCCGTAGACGGCGAAGCGCAACGGCTGCGACGGCGACGACAGCGTCTTGAACGTCACCGGTCCCACGCTGGCGCGGTCCCCGCCGCCCGCGTCCAGCTCGACGTGGTAGCGGTAGGTGCCGCCCGGCACCAACCCCTCGACCGTGACCGCCTGCCGGGTCGAGGACTCCCCGACCTGGAACAGGCGAGGCGCTTCCAGGGGACCGTTCGCGTCGGCCCGCTCGACCGTCACGGTCCCCGACGCCGGGAGATCCGACAGCCAGTTCACCCGCAGACCCGCCCCCCTGGGCCCGTCGGTCGGCGTCGAGAGATACGGTCCGCGCACGATCCGGACGCCGCTCGCGGCGCCGACGTCAACCCACGCCGCGGGCGTCGACGGGACCACCTTGCTCCGCGCCGGCGAGGCGAAGACCGCCACCGCCAGCAGGTTGCCGTCGGTGCTCAGTGCGGGCAATGACGGGGAGGGCAGAGGGACGGTGATCCGCTCGATCTCGGGACCGTGCGGCCCGGCGGCAGCGCGCCCCGCTGGCGCCATTCCACGGCGCGCGATCTCCTTGCCGTTGAGATAGGCGATGAACCCGTCGGCGTAGGCGACGCGCAGGTCGAGGACCCGGACGTGAGGCGCGTCGGCGACGGAGAAGCGCGCGCGAAGCAGCAGCGGTTGCCCGGGCGCCAGATCGTAGAGCGTCCCGACTGGCGCGGCCTGGGGACCGGGCGGAGCCGGTGTGCCCGGCAGCGGCGGGTGGCGCGGACCGAAGGGCCCCTCTGCCGGGCCACCCCATCCGCGATCGTCGAACGCGGGGTCGGTCCAGCCGGCGGGCGGAGCGCCGGAGAAGAAACGCCAGGGACCGACGGTGACGGCGCGTGTCTTGTCGGCGGCGCCGGCGGGCGCGGCGGCCAGCGCCGCCAGCGCCGCCAGCGCGAGCTCCCAGGACCAGCGCCGGCGCCGCATCAGTTGCGCAGCGCCTGCAGCGGTGCCGGGATCCGGCCGCCGAGGCGGACGAAGCGATCGGCGCCGAAGCGACCAACCGCTTGCACGTAGGCCTCGCCGAGCAGCCCGCCGTACACCACCGACTCCCCCGCCTGCTTTCCGGGAACCGGGATGATGCGGACGCCGGTCGCCTTGTTGTTGAAGACGCCGATGGCAATCTCGTCGGCGATGATCGCCGCCAGCGTCTCGGCCGAGGTGTCGCCGGGGACGGCCACCATGTCGAGCCCCACCGAGCAGACGGACGACAGACACTCGAGCCGCTCCAGTGAGAGCGCGCCCGCGCGCGCGGCCGCGACCATGCCGGCGTCCTCGCTCACCGGGATGAAGGCGCCCGAGAGGCCGCCCACCGACGACGACGCCATCACGCCCCCTTTCTTCACCGCGTCGGTCAGCATCGCCAGCGCCGCCACCGAGCCGGGCGCGCCCGCCATGTCGACGCCCATCTCCTCGAGGATCTCCGCCACCGAGTCGCCGACGGCCGGCGTGGGCGCCAGCGGAGATCGACCACCCCGAACTTGACCTCGGGCCCGAGCCGCCGCGCCACCTCCCGCCCGACCAGCTCACCGGCGCGCGTCACCTTGAACGCCATCCGCTTGATCGTCTCGGCCACCGTCGACAGATCGTAGGGCTGGCCCGACATCCGCAACCGCTTGAGCGCGGAGAGCACGACGCCCGGGCCCGAACAGCCGACGTTGACCACGCACTCCCCCTCCCCCACGCCGTGCATCGCGCCGGCCACGAAGGGGTTGTCGTCGGGAATGTTGGCGAAGGTGACGAGCCGCGCGCAGCCAATCCCACCCGCCGCCGCGGTCGCCTCGGCCGTCGCCTTCACCACCCGCCCCATCTCCAAAACGGCGTCGACGTTGATGCCGGCGCGGGTGCTGGCCACGTTCACCGAGGAGCAGACGCGCGTCGTCGTGGCCAGCGCCTCGGGGATCGACGCCACCAGCGCGCGGTCGCCCGAGGTGAAGCCCTTCTCGACCAGCGCCGAGAAGCCCCCCACGTAGTCGACGCCCAGCTCGGCCGCCGCGCGATCGAGCGCCAATGCCGCCGGCACCACGCGCGGCGCGCGCGACGCCTCGGTCACCAGGGCGATCGGCGTGACCGAGAGCCGGGTGGTGGTGATCGGCACGGCGAAGTCGGCCTGCACCGCCGCCGTGGTGGGGACCAGCCGGGCGGCGACACGCATCAGTTTCTCGTAGATGCGCGCGCAGGTCCGTTCCAGGGTCTCGGCGGCGGTGTCCCGCAGCGAGACACCCAGGGTCACCGTCCGCACGTCGAGGCTCTCGCTCTCGATCATGCGCAGCACCTCGCGCACCTCGGAGGCTTCGAACCGGCTCGCCACGCGCCGACTATACGCGCTGGAGCGCGTTCACGATCTCTTCGTGCATCACCAGACACTCGGCGCCCAGCGTCTCGACCGCCCGGGTGAGCCGGGCCTTGAAGTCGGCGAAGGTCACCTCCAGGGCGGCGGTGTCGACGACGATGATCATCGTGAAGTAGTCGCCCACCAGCGTCTGCGCGATATCGACGATGTCGCCGCCGGCCGCGGCGATCGCCTGCGCGATGTTGGCCACGATGCCGCGCCTGTTCTTGCCGGTGGTGGTGATCACCGCGCGCGGTCCGCGCTGGCGCGCCTCCTCGGCGCACGAGGCACAGACCTCGACCCGGGTCAGAGTCTCGGCCGCCAGCCTCTCCTTGCCGGCGTCGCGCATCTTGCCACCGGTCGGCGCCTCGCCGCCGGTGGGCGCCTTGCCACTGGCGGGCGCCTTGCCACCGGCGGTTTCAGCCGCCACCTCGCGCGTCACCTCGGCGATGAGGCGCCGCAAATCGCGATCGTCAGCGTCCCGCTTCACCGTCGATCTCCACCCGATCGACGACGGCGACGACGGCGGCGTCGATCGGGACGTTGGGCTTGGTGCCGGGCGCCGAGCTTCTCGCTCGACCGCCACGCGCGCGGCGTGGCCGAACGCGACCAGCACGTCGTCGCCCACGCCCGGCGTCCAGCGTGTCGGCGCAGACGACCAGATCGTCGGTCGGCTCCGAGGCCTCGGCCCCCGCCTGCGCCAGCCGCACCAGGCGCCACGTCGCCCAGCCGATACGGCCGCACCAACAGCAGCTTGAGCCCCTTCGTCTCGCGGCCACTTCACCGTCGACCAGACGGTCCCGGCCACGCGCCCGAGAAACATCAGCCCGCCCCTTCGATGATGGCGGCCACCGCGGCGTCGCACAGCAGGTCGCGGTTCTCCGGCCCCGGGCGCAGCACGTTGCGGGCGCCCGATCCGAAGGCGACCGTGACGTCTTCGCCGCCGTGCGTGTCGAGCACGTCGACGGCGACGATCAACCGACCGTTCGGCTCTCCCTCGGCGTCGTGCGCCGCAACCAGCAGCAGCTTCTGCCCGTCGAGCCCGCGCGCCTTGCGCGTGGCCCAGACCTGGCCGACGACCTTCCCCCGAATCATCGGCGCCGCCTCGCCGCCGATGCCGGCGGCGCCCGCCGCGCCAACGGCGCCCGCAACTCCCCCCGGCCCCGAAAGATTGACGGTCAACGGCCGGCGGATCCCCGGCCCGGCGCCCGGCGCGGCCATCCGAGCAGCCTCGAAGTCGAGGCGATCGACGACGCCCAGCACCGCCGCGTCGACCGGCGTGTCGTTCCCGCCCGCCGATGCACGCGCCGGCGCGCCCAGACAGACGATGACCTCGTCGCCCACGCCGGCGTGAACGTCGTCGGTTGCGACCAGATGCCGGCCGCCGAAGGCGCGGCTCGTAGATCCCATGCGGCCGGATGACCAGCAGCTTCGCCCCGCCCGAGGCGCGCGTCGCGCCGCGTGGCCCAGACCTCGCCCACGACGCGACCGAGGATCACGGCGCGGTCACCTGGTGACCGTCGACGATCCCGATGATCACGTCCTTGTCGGCCACCTCGGCGCCGACGGTCAGATCGCGCACCCGGCTGCCGTGCGCGACGATCACCCGATCGCCCGGCCCGGCGTCCAGCCCGTCGACGGCCACGACCATACGCGCCGTCTCCCCGCCCCCCGCCCGCTCGGGACGGACGAGCAGCAGCTTGCACCCGTCGAGACCGCCGGCCTGCCGCGACGCCCAGAGCCGCCCCACCACCCGGCCCAGCAGCATCAGCGACCCAGCGTCGGACCTACTTGCCCTTGCCCTTGGAGGACTTGCCCGCGCTCTTCTTGGCGGCCGGAGCCGCCTTGACCGCTGGCTTGGCAGCCGCCGGCTTGGCCGCAGCCCTCGGCTTTTTCGGCTTGGCGGCATTCGCTGCGCTCGCCTGCGCCCGCTCGACGACCGACAGCATGTCGAGCAGCCGCGCGTTGGAGAACTCGCCCAGCTTGGCCACGTAGTCCTTGTCCTTGCCACGCTTGAGCTTGTCGGCGGTGGTCGCCACCAGCTTGTCGTGACCGCCCGCCTCCTTCGTGCGCGTGGCGACCGAATGGAGCCGGATCAGCTTGCCGTTGCCGACGCCCAGCAGGCGCTTGCGCAGGTCATCCTTGCTCTCATCGCCCGCGTCGAGAACGCCGACGATCTTGTCGACCAGCTTGTCTTTCCCACCGAACTCGTCTTTGACCCGTGAAAGCGGGCTCTTCTTCAATGCCGCGGACATGATGCACGTTCTCCTTCGAAGGCCGCGTATTTACCGCAAACTCGCCCGCTTGCCTAGGGGGCCCGCAAGGTCGACCGCAGGAGAGGCTCAACCGCCCCCCATTCGTCAGCGCGCACGATGGCTTTCTTTCACGACGGGAACCAACTTCAAAAGTGGTGCCCCGTTGTTGACCTTGGCGATCATCCTGCTCGTCGTCTGGCTCCTGGGCTTCGGCCTGTATCAGCTGGCGGGCACGGCGATTCGTATCCTGATCGGCTTGGCCATCGTGGCCCTGATCTTTCGCATGGTCTGGGGGCGGCCGGCGCGGCGCGACGACCTCACCGATCCGTCGACCTCGGGCACGAAGCGGTAACGAACGATCCAGGTTGCTCGCCGCGATCTGCCACCTGGCCGACAATCAGGAGCGCTGGCCGCCGATCGGGATCCCCAGGTCGACCTTGATCGGCGCCGTTCCCCGTGCTCGAAATGAGGGGATGCCCGTCGCGCTCACGACCTCGGCCAGCTGGGATCTGACGGCGTCCCGCGCCCCGCCGGTTCCACCGGAGCCCTGGAGAGAGAGCGTGCTGCGCGGAATGTTGACGGTGACCGCGGTCGTGGCGCCCATGCTGGCGGCGCTCGGCATCTTCGTGGGGGCGACGCACCGCGATCCACAGGACATCGCGGTGATGGTGACCGCCGGGGTATCGCTCCCGCTGCTGCGTCTGGCGGGCGGAATCCCGGTGCGCCGACGGGCGCTGGCCGCCATCTTGATTCTCTTCGCCACCGGGATCTTTCTCCTCGGGCGCGCCGGCTTCGCCGCCGGGTTGAGCGTCGTCATCGTGACCACCTGCGTGCTGGGGGTCGTCACGCTCGACCGCAACCTCGGCTTCACGATGATCGGGCTCTCGGCGGTCGCTCACATCTTCATCGGTCTGCTCGTCTCGCATCACGTCCTCCGCCTCGCGCCGCGGGAGGTCGACCCCATGCTGCTGCGAAACTGGATCCGCATGGCGATCTCCACCTCGCTGCTGGCGGTGCTGCTGGCGACGGTGATCGACTTCGTGATCCGCCACGTCGAGGCCAACGCCGAGGCGACGAGGCGGGTGCTCGACGAGCTGCGCGTGGCCTACCAGCGGCTCGGCCAGCTCCATGGACGCCTCGAGGCGGCGAAGGAAGAGGAGCGGCGGTTCCTGGCGCACGAGCTGCACGACGAGCTCGGCCAGTCGCTCACCGCGCTCAAGCTGCGGCTCCAGCTCGACAGCCGGACGCCCCGCAGCGCGCCCGACGAGAGGACGCCGCAGGCCCTGACGCTCATCGATCAGCTGATCGCGCGGGTGCGGAAGATCTCCCTCGACCTGCGCCCCCCGCTGCTCGACGAGGTCGGCCTGGGACCGGCGCTCCGGCTTTACCTCGAGGGGCAGGCCGCCCTGTCGAACGTGCCGATCCAGCTCGACTTCAGAGATGCGGCCGAAGGGGCGCGCCTCGAACCCGACCTGGAGATCGCCTGCTTCCGCGTGGTGCAGGAGTCAATCACCAACGCCCTCCGGCACGCCTCCGCACGCCAGATCGAGGTGCGGATCGTGCGCGACGCCCGAGGGGTCTCGCTCTCGATCCGCGACGACGGGCGCGGCTTCGACCTGGCGGGGCTCGCCAGCGCCGACCTCTCCGACCACCTGGGGATCGTGGGAATGCGCGAGCGCGTTCGCACGCGGGCTGGGGCCTTCCAACTCACCTCCCGTCCGGGCGCGGGGACCAGCGTGGAGATCGAGCTGCCGATCTAGAATCAGATCTAGAACGCCACGCGCGCGCTCAGGCTCCGGCGGCGCAAAGATCGATGAAGCCGCGGATCCAGATCAGGTTGATCTCGTCGGCGAGGCCGGCCGGCGTCTCGGTGGTGGTCTCGATGGCCGCGGTCAAGGGGACGCCGGCGCGATGAAACCGGTCGGTGATGCTGCCGTCGGGGCAGATGATGAATCCTTCTGAATCGGCGCGCACGTCGCTCCCCGGCTCGTGCCCCGAGTCGACGATGCTGCTGCGCAGGACCGGGACCAGCGACCCGGCGCGGGCCATGAGCGGCCGGTAGTTCGCCAGGTCGCCGAACACGTAGGCGTAGAAGAGCGAGCCGTGGATGAAGTTGTCCTGGTGCAGATCGAGCGCCGCGGCCGGGATCGGGGCGCGGTCGAGCTCGCGCGCCAGCGCGGCCGTCTCCTTGGGAAGCCCCTCGACGGCCGGCGCGATCCGCGAAAACTGCTCGCCGTCGCGCAGCTCCCCGCGCCAGACGCCGGGCGAGAGCTCGTAGCGGAGAAAGTCGTTGTTGGGGCGCTCGCCCGAGAGGTTGTAGCGGGTGTGCGCCTCGAACCCCGAGGGGTTGATGCAGGGATAGATGAGGAGACCCACGTCGCGCGCGGCCGCATAGCCGACGATCTCGGCCGCGTGCTCGAGGAGCGTGAGCGGGCCGGCCTTCTCGTCGCCGTGGAAGCCGGCGGTGACGAGCAGCGTCCGCGCGCCGGGTAACCGCAGCCCCAGAAGGTGAACGCGCGGCCATCCTCGAAGACAGAGCCGATAGGTGAACGGCGCCGCCGGCGCGGGGACCGACGCCGTCCAGCGCGCCGCGTAGTCGGCAAACAGCAACACACCCAAGTTTGCCACAGCGGCGCATTGCCCGCGACGCGAGCGCCGCATAGGCTCAGCCCCGCAATGGCTGACCTCGCCCGGACCGTCCCACCGCGCCACCGACCGGGGTGGCGATAAAGCCCATCGGCCGGGGAGATTCGCGCGGAAGCTCAGCGGGAGGTTTCTTGGGCGATCGGTTCAGCCGGCAGACGGTCAAGGCGATCGGGCTCGAGCGGGCGCCGCAGAAAGACGTCTATCACTTCGTGCTCGGCCGCAGCTGGCCGATGTTCTTCGTCCTGGTCGCGGCCTTCTTCGTGGTGGCGAACATGCTGTTTGCCTGGCTGTATTTATTGAAACCGGGCTCCATCTCCAACGCGCGGCCGGGCTCGTTCGAGGACGCGTTCTATTTCAGCGTCCAGACCCTGGCGACCATCGGCTACGGCGGGATGTACCCGGCCAGCCGCTACGGGCACATCATCGTCGCGCTCGAGGCGGTCGATCGGCATCCTGATGGTCGCGCTCATCACCGGGATCACCTTCACCCGCTTCGCCCGGCCCTCAGCGCGCGTGCTGTTCTCCGACAAGGTGGTCATCTCGCCGCGCGACGGTGTGCCGCACGTGATGTTCCGGATGGCCAACTGGCGCCGCAACCGGATCGTCGAGGCGCGCCTGCAGCGTGGTGCTGCTGGCGACCGAGAAGACGCTGCGAGGGGGACGTCATGCGGCGGCAGATCGATCTGCCGCTGGTGCGCAACCGCACCGGCGTCTTCTTCCTGACCTGGAGCGCGATGCACCTCATCGACGAGAAGAGCCCGTTCTTCGGGCCCGACGCGCTGGAGCGGCTGCGCGCGCAGAGGCGGAGATCTACCTCGGGCTGACCGGGCTCGACGAGACCATCGGTCAGACGATCCACGCCCGCAAGCAGTACAGCGCTGGACGACGTCGTACCGGACGCGCGCTTCGCCGACGTGCTCACCACCGAACGAAGACGGCAGGCCGCGTCATCGACTACCGCAAGTTCCACGACGTGGTGCCGCTCGCCGGCGAGCGGCCAGCAGCAGCGCCTGGCGCCGGTCGGCGCCCGGGGCGTCAGCGCGTGAAGCCCGGGAGCGGCGCGCCGTGAAGCCAGCGCCAGCAGGCCCCCCAGGCGAGCCAGCAGATCGTCGAAGGCCGGCTCGCCGAGGCCGGCGTGCAGCTCGAAGGTGTGGTCGTTGGCGCGCGCCGGTGACGCCGTCGAGGTAGGGGCCGAGCCCGAGCATCAGCACCTGGGGGTTCCGCTTGGCGTCGCGCAAGGACGCGCTCACCTGTTCGGCCAGTGACTCCGCCTCCGCGGCCGTCATCAGGTCGGCCAGGAGCTGCGCCTCGAGCCCCTTGCCCAGATCGACGCCCGCCGACAGGGTCAGAATCGAAGCGGCGTCGGAGAACTGCGGATCGGAGGCCAGCGACTTGCGGGTCGACTCGGGCACGATCGCCGCCGCCCAGAGCGCGTGCGATCCGGCGGCGCGTTCGACCAGGCCGACCAGATCGACGTTGGTGGCGGCGCTGTCCACCGGGCGGGCGCTCTCCGCCAGGTCGGCCATCCGCGGCCCCCAGCCGCCGGCGCCGAGCACGAAGGTCTGCCCGTCGATGAAGAACCCGACCACCTCGGGATCGCGCTTCGACGACCAGAGCGTGAACCGCCCGTGCGCGGTGGCAACCAGATCGTCGCCCGACTTCTGAAGCTGGTCGCGCGTGTAGGCGACGAGGCGCGCCTCGTCGAGGTGCTCGGCGCGGAGCACCAGGCCCAGCTCGCCGTGGAGGCGCGCCTCCTCGGGGAACGCGACGGTGATGCTGGTCAGCTGGCGGAGGGGATCGAACCCGGTGCGGCGGGCGAACTCCTCGATCTCGCGCTGGTCGGCCGGATCCTGCTGCGCCTCCGCGGCCAGCTTGGCGGCGGCCGGGCTGCCGCGCAGCCTGGCGACGTCGATCGCCGCCACGATCTTGGTGGCCACCGGGAACAGCGCCAGGCGCCCCTCGACGGTGGCGGCGCGGTCGTCGCCGCGCCGGCAACCGCCGCGGCACGATCCGAGCGCGGCGATGGCGATCAAGGCTGGAAACAAAACTCGCGTTCGCGTCATAGTGCGCCTCGGATGTCTTCCTCGCCGTCGTCGCTTTGGGCTCGCATGCGCTTCAAGGGAGAGCAGGTCTGGGTTCGCGCGGACGAATCCGGACGCCCGCTGCTGGACGCCGAAGGCCGCGCCGAGATGAAGTATCGCGAAACCGACACCAAGAGCTACCGTCCCGCGCCGGTGAACCTGATCCCCGACGGCGGGGGGTCCGCCTCCCGGCCCGTGGAAGCGACCGCGCGGAGACGGCCAGCGGCCGAGAGCGCCAAGAAAACAGCCCCCACGCCGAGAGGCGGCGCGGTCGAGATCTGGACCGACGGCGCCTGTTCCGGCAACCCGGGACCGATGGGGATCGGCGTGGTCGTCATCGACGGCGCCGCGCGGCGCGAAAAGGGGGAATACCTGGGCGTCGGCACCAACAACATCGCCGAGCTGACGGCGATCGAGCGCGGCATCGACCTGGTCGGCGACACCGGGCGGCGGATGCGCGTTTACACCGACTCGAGCTACGCCATCGGCGTTCTGGGAAAAGGCTGGAAGGCCAAGGCCAACCAGGAGCTGATCGCGCGCATCAAGCGGCGGCTGGCGCCGCTCGACGTGGAGTTCGTCAAGGTCTCCGGACACGCCGGCGTCCCCGAGAACGAGCGCTGCGACGAGCTGGCCCGCGACGCGGTCACCAGCCGCGTCCGCTAGAGACGGCGTCTCGAAGCGTGACGAACCGGGCGCCCGCGGCATGCGCCGCCGCCAACGTCTCGTCGAGCGCGGCCAACTTGTGGCTGAGCGGGCGCCGCAGATCGGGCTGGCGCGCCACGAGCGCGGGCGGGATCTCGTCGGCCTCGGCGTCGGCGAGATCGATGCCGTGCAGCTCGAGGTTGAAGAACGGGGCGCGCAGCGCCACCGCCACCATGTGGCGCCGCAACCAGCCCGGCGCGACGATGAGGCTGGTGCCGATCACCTGCAGACGCGCCAGCGGCGTCACGGCGATCGGCAGCTCGACGAGGCCGTCACCCGCCGCGGCGCCGCGGCGGTACGGCGCGCCCGGGGCCGGGCGGTAGGGCGCGCGCGGCGCGAGCAAGACGCGTGGGTCGTCGAGGAAGCTCCCCGAGGGACGCCCCAGCGCCCGCATCGCCGCCATCACCAGCGCCTTGGCGCCATAGTAGGCCACCGACGGGAAGACCGACGAGTCGTAGCGGTAGCCGCGCGCGCGCAGAAGGTCGAGCGCCTCGGCGTTGATGGCGTACCCCGGCGCGCGAAATCCGATCGGCGCCGCGCCGGCGCAGGCGCCCACGACAGCGTGCGCGCGGTCGATCTCCGCCGCCATCTCGGCCGCGGGGAGGCGCGCGAAGTCGTAGCGGTGGGTGTGGGTGTGGTTGCCGAGCTCGTGCCCGGCGCGCGCCAGCTCGCCGAGCAGCGCCCGCCCCTCGCTGTCCGCTTCCAGATCAGCGCCCACGACGAAGAACGTCGCCCGCAGATCGTGGCGGGCGAACAGCTCGGCGAAGCGCGGCAGACAGCGCCGCAGGACGGCGAACCGCGCCCGCCCGACCGGCGGCTCGCCGAGCGCGTGAATCCGGTAGTAACAGGCGACCGCGTCGAGGTCGACCGACACGGCGACCTTCGACTGCCGCTGGCCGGTCATCGCCATCCTGGCCGTGCTTACCACGTCCGCCATGGGCGCGGCGACGTCGGCCTCAGCCGCCGGCCCCCAACCAGCGCGGCCGGCGTCAGCCGAGGAGCAGCACCTTCCCGTCGGCGCCCTTCTCGGCGAGCTCGTGCGCGGCGCGCGCCTCGGCGAGGGGAAATCGTTTGGCGATCGGGATGGAGAGCTTCCCGTCAGCGACGGCCTGCGCCAGCTCGCCGAGCCGCTTGGAGTCGTCGTGCGCCAGAAATGCCCGGACCACGAATCCCCGCTCCTGGGCGCCGGGCGGCGGGCCGACCACACTCCCGATCTTGCCGCCGGGCGCGAGCTTGGCCAGCAGCTTCTGTATCGTCTCCCCGCCCACGGTGTCGGCGATCCCGTCGAGCGTCGGAAGCTTGGCCAGCTCCGCATCGTCGTCGAGCGCCACGACGCCGTCAGCGCCCAGCTTCAGCGCCTCGGCCCGCTGCTTGCCGCGGACGCCGGCATAGACCTTCGCCCCGCGGGCCTTCGCGGCGTACACCGCGACCCGACCCACGCTCCCCGTGGCGCCGGTGACCAGGATGGTCTCCCCGGCGCGCGCGTCGACCGCCTCCTCCGCCAGCTGGGCGCCCGTGAGGAGCACCAGCGGCAGCGCCCCCGCGTCCGCCAGATCGAGCTTCGCCGGCAGGCGCGCCCAGGCGGAGACCGGCGCCACGACCAGCTCGGCGTAGCCGCCCTTCACCCGCCCCAGCACCCGATCGCCGACCACGAAGGCGGTGACTCCGGGGCCGACCGCCGCCACGGTGCCGGACGCGTCGCGCCCGAGCACGGCTGGCATCTCGAGCGGCATGTACTGGTGGTAGGCGCCGCCCCGCTGTTTCCAGTCGATCGGGTTGATGCTGGCCCCCGCCATCCGCACGACGATCTCGTTTGGTCCCGGCGTGGGGTCGGGCAGCGTGCGGAGCTGGAGCGCAGAGGCGGGGCCGTACTCAGGCAGGACGATGGCGCGCATGGGTGTCCTTTCGGTTGTGGTCGATATGATGCCGCCGGCCGCGAAAGGGAAGCGGCGCGCCAGTCATTTTCGACGGCGCTCGGTGGGTAGATCTCCGGGCGGTGTAATCCCGGAGCTCCTCGACACCTTTCACCAGGGGAGAGCATCTGTCCTCAGAAGAAGGCGCCAATGTCGTCCCGTGTCACCGAAACCGTCCCGACCCCGATACCTCGGAGGTCGGGCTGTGGCTGCCTCGACAGGGAGCCCGATCCGTTCCTGAGCTGGGTGGGGCGCCTGGTCCATGATCATCGCGGGGGCCTCATCGCCCTGGCGCGCGCCGAGGGTCTCGCCCCCGAGGACGCCTTCGACGCGGTTCAGGAGGCCTTCCGCACCTTCTTGGCCCTGCCGGCGGCGCGGGCGCTGGTCGAGGCGCGCGACGATTCGCGCAACCTCTTGGTCGCGGTCACCCGCAATCTCGCCCGCAACCGGCGGCGGCTGGCGGCGGTCGCGCGCCCGCACGAGACCGATCCGGCGCTGCTGTCGGCGCTCCCGGCGGCGGACCCGACCGTCGAGGATTTGCTGACGGCGGCCGAAGATCAGGTCCGGCTGCGCGGCTGCGTCGCCGGCCTCGGCGAGATGCAGCGGGCGGTCGTGACGCTGCGGATGCTCGACGAGATCGACGGCCAGGACGTGGCCGGCGCGCTCGGCATCACGCCCGGGCACGTGGCCGTCCTGCTCCACCGCGCCAAGGCCAGCCTCCTCGCCTGCATGACGGGCGAAACGCCGAACGAGATGACGAACGAAAGGAACCGCTCATGAGCACCGGACACGCCAACCTCCTCGAGATCACCGGCGCGAACTTCGAGAAGGAGGTCCTGCAGTCAGCGCTGCCAGTGCTGGTCGACTTCACCGCCGCCTGGTGCCCCCCCTGCCGGGCCATCGCGCCGCACGTCGAAGCGATCGCCGCCGCGCACGAGGGACGCTTGCGCGTCGGAACCTGCGACGTCGACGCCCACGGCGATCTGTCGGCCAGGCTGGACGTGCGCGCCATGCCGACGCTGATGGTGTTCAAGAACGGGCAGGTCGTCGGACAGATCGTCGGCGCCGTCCCGCGCGCGAAAATCGAAGCGCTGGTCGCCCGCGCGGAGGTCTGACCGCGGGCCCCCGGCCTCGATCGGCCGAAGCGTGAAGGTCACTTCGTCCCGGCGGCGGCGTCAGATGCAGCGTCGCTCTGCAAGTCGGGTCTCGAGGCTACACCCGCGGGGCGCGTCGTGTAGCCTCAGGGCGTGACAGCGCCCGACATTCCCGCCGAGGAAGAGCGGCTGCTGGCGCGCGTGCTGGCCAGCCTGGCGGCGCACGCGCCCGCCGCCCGCGCCGCCGCGGCGGCCGCCCGCGGCGTGAACGGCGCCGCGCCCGCGCCCCGCCGCGACCACGTCGCCGAGATGATCGCGCTGCGCGACGAGATCGGCGAGGCGCGCCTGGAGGACGTGCCGGCGCTGGTGGCGCAGATGGAGCGCCTGCAGAACGTCTCACTGACGCGCGGTGACCTGCAGACCATCCTGGTCGATCCGGCGGCGCCCTACTTCGGACACCTGCGCCTGCGCGAGGAGGTGCGCGGGCGGGGCATCGTCGAGCGCGACATCCTGGTCGGGCGAGCGACGTTCGTCGACGCCGCGGCCCGCATCAACATCGTCGACTGGCGGCACGCGCCGGTCAGCCAGCTCTTCTATCGCTACCCTGAAGGGAGCGACTACGAAGAGCGCTTCGGCGACCGCGACGTCGAGGGGGAGATTGTGGCGCGGCGGGTCCTGACGATTGAGGGCGGCGTCCTGCGACGGGTGGCCTGCCCGCAGGGGGTCTGGGGCCGCCGCGGCGGCGCGCCCGGCGCAGCGGAGACCTCCCCCGACGGCGGGTGGGAGCGCACCGACCTGCCGACGTACGAGCTGGCCGGCGGGCAGGAGACCGCCATCCGCCCGGCGCGCGGCGTGCTGGGCGCGGCCCCCGCCGGACGCCAGGCGCTCGATCGCCACCTCCCCGAGATCGCCGCGCTGATCGATCCGCGCCAGTTCGATCTCATCACCGCGCGCGACGCCGGCGTGGTCGTCATTCAAGGAGGCGCCGGCAGCGGCAAGACGACCGTCGGCCTGCACCGCCTCGGCTATCTGTCTTTTCGCTTTCCCGACAAGTTCCCGCCGCGGCGCCTGGCGGTGGTGACCAGCGGCGCCGCGCTGGCCGCCTATATCGGCCAGCTGCTCCCGTCGCTGGGCCTGGCCGGCGTGGGCGTGACGACCTTCGCTGAGCTGGCCGCGCGCGAGCTCCGCGCGGAGATCCCCTGGCTGCGCGCCACCACCATCGTCGACGACACCGTCCCCGCCGTCACGCGGGTGAAGAGCCACCCCGCGCTGCTGCACGAGCTGGAGCGCGCCGCGCCGGCCTTCGCGGGCAAGGCGGGCAAAAAGACCTCGCGCGCGGCGGTCGAGCTGTGGGCCGACCTTCTGACCGATCGCGGACGGCTCGAGGCGCTGGTGACCAACGCCGCCGAGATGCCGATCGCCGCGCGCGACGTGGCCGAGGCGCACCGGATCATGACCGACCGGGTGGCCGCCATCCTGGCCAAGGACCCCCGCGAGGGGGACGGCAAGAAGCCGCCACCCAAGCGCCGCAGCAAGGCGCGCGCTCCGGCGCCCGGCCCCGACATGCACTGGACCGCGATGGGGCTCGAGCACAAAGCCGGCCAGCGCACCGTCGACAGCGATCTGCCCGAGGGGATCCGGCGCGTCGAAGGGGACGGCGGCGGCGATCCGGACGACGACGCCGAGGACGATCAGAACATTCGCGGTGAGACCGGCATTGACGGTCTGCGCACCGAGGACGACGCCGCCACGCTCGATCTCGACGACGTGGCGATACTTCTTCGCGCCGGCCAGCTCCTTCGCGGCGTGAAGCACCCCTTCGCCCACCTGTTCGTCGACGAGGCGCAGGATCTGTCGCCCATGAAGCTCTCGGTGTTGATCGGCCACGCCCCCAAGCCGTCGATCACCCTGGCCGGCGACACCTCGCAGCGGCTCTTTCTCGACAACGGGTTCGGCGACTGGCGCGCCGTGCTGGCGCACCTCGGCCTCGGCCACGTGGCGATCGAGCCCTTGCGCATCGCCTACCGCTCGACGCGCGAGATCATGACCGTCGCCCGCGCCGCGATGGGGCCGCTGGCCGATCCCGATCCACCCGAGGCCCCGCGCAGCGGCGCTCCCGTCGAGGCGTTTCAGTTTCCGGGCGTCGGTGCCGCGGTGGCCTTCCTGGCCGAGGCGCTGCGCGAGCTCGCCGTCCGCGAGCCGCGCGCCACCGTGGCCCTGCTCGCCCGCCACCCCGAGCAGGCCGACCGTTACTTCGAAGGACTCCGGCGCGCCGAGGTCCCGTCGCTGCGGAGGGTGCGCGCGCAGGACTTCGCCTTTCGTCCCGGCGTCGAGGTCACCGACGTCCGCCAGGTCAAAGGGCTGGAGTTCGACTACGTCGTCATGCTCGACGCCAACGCCTCGAGCTATGGCCGCGACGACGAGTCACGCCACCTGTTCCACATCGGCGTCACGCGCGCCGCCTGGCAGCTCTGGATCGTGATGACCGGCCCGGCCAGCCCGCTGGTCAGCGAGAGCGTCATCGCGGTCTGAGCGGCAGCGCCACGAGCAAGCGGCGGCGCTACCGCTTCGGCCAGCGGCCGCGGCCGAGCGGCGTCTTGCGGGTCAGCGGCGTCTTGCGGGCCAGCGTCTTCCCCGGCTGGAGCGCGGCGCGGCGCAGCGTCGAGGTCTTCGGCCAGGCCGGGCCGAGCGCACGATCACCGAGCGCCGGCGCCGCCGCCGCCTCGGTGCGTGGGGGAGGCGAGCTCATGAGGCCGGTGAACCCCACCGCCAGCTCGCAGGTGATCGCCAGCGCCGGTTCGATTGTTCGCGACAGCAGCGCCTGTGCGAAGCCGCTCGCTGGATCCGGCGCGGACAGGACCATCTTGAATCCGGGACAGTGCACCAGGTAGCAGTCGCCTCGGCTGGCGATCGTCGGCCCGGAGGTGACGCGCACCCCTCCGATCCGCCCCAAGGTGCGCGCCAGATCGACGAGCCCGCTCCCGCGCAATCCGACCCGCAGGTGCAGGATCCCGCCCAAGGGTGCACCCGTCGCGCCCGCGCTGGCGAACGTGTACCCGGCGACGGTCACCGAGGCGACGTCGTTCGCCACCTTCACCGGCGCGTTCCAGATCGGGGCGGCCATCTCTGCACTATACGCATGTTCAGGCAGTGGTCAAATTCGGATGTCGGCGCCCGGTGAGGGCCTGGGCGAGCCGTGGGAGCACCTCGGCCACCGACGCCTCGAGCTTCACCGCCGCCAGATTGTCCGCGCGGGTGGGGCCGATGTTGACGAGGGCGATGGGCCGGCCGATCTCCCTGCGCGCGCCGCACGAAGCGGAAGCCGGAGTAGACGGTCAGCGACGAGCCGGCCACCAGGAGCGCCGTCCCCTCGTCGAACAGCGCCCACGCCTCGGAGAGCGTCCGCTCGGAGACGGAGCCGCCGAAGAAGACGACCTCCGGTTTGAGCGGGCCGCCACAGGCGCGGCACCCCACGATCTCGAAGCCCGCCACCAGCTCGGCGGGCAGATCGGCGTCACCGTCGGGCAGGGCCTCGGCGGCGACGTCCAGCCACCCTGGGTTCGCCTCCAGAAGCCGCTCCTGCACCTCTTGTCGCGGCTCGCGGCGCGCGCAGGCGAGGCAGCCCACCTCTTCCAGCGCGCCGTGCAGCTCGACGACGCGGCGACTGCCGGCGCGCTGGTGCAGACGGTCGACGTTCTGGGTGATGACGCCGACCAGCGCCCCCGCCGCCTCCAGCGCCGCCAGGGCGCGGTGGGCCGCGTTCGGTGCCGCCGTCCGGAAGCGCGCCCAGCCCAGGGTGGCGCGCGCCCAGTAACGCCGCCGCACCTGGGGGAGGCGCAAGAACGCGTCGTGCTGGATCGGGTTGCGCGGCCCGGTGCGCCCGCCGCCCCGATAGTCGGGGATCCCGGAGTCGGTGCTGCACCCGGCGCCGGTCAGCACGACGATGCGCCGCCCCGACAGCAGCTCCACGAGCGGCGCCAGGCGATCGTCTCCCGGCTGGCCCGTCTCCGTCGATCCGACCGCCGCGCTCATCGCCGGGCGATCATGACACGCGCCGGAGCGTCTGCCCTTCGTCGCTAAGACGTCGGAGGAGCGAGCACCGCTTGCGCCGGCGGCGGGGGCGGCGGCCCGAGCTCCGGGAGCGGCATCAGCACCAGCTTGCACTCGCCGACGCCCGCCACGCCCGAGACCTCCGGGACCAGCTGCAGCTCGGAGCGCGCGTAGATGATCCCCATCCTCACCTCCTGCCAGACGAAGTAGCGCCGGCCGGGCTGGGCGTCGAGCAGCAACGTCGAGTCGTTCTCGGCGTGCGACACCAGCAGGTGGCGGCCGGGCGGGACGGCGAAGACCATGTAGCTCTTGGCGACGGTGGCGCCGAACCGGCGGCCATCGAGATCGACCTCCATGTGGACCGAGTAGCCGACGATCTCGTTGCGGTAGACGTAGATGAGCGCGCTGTCGGGGAACGGCTGCAGCTGCTTCATCCGGGCATCGTCGAGCGCGCTGGCCATCGGCACGGTCGCGCAGCCCGCGGCCGCGAAGCCAGCGACCAGACAGCCGAGCACTGCCACCAGAGCCCCAGGCCCGAATCGCCGCATTCCAGGAAAGTATCGAATTGTCGGTCGCAAATCCACCGGTCCGCAGACGACGCCCGGCGGCCGCTTCACGCCCCCGAGAGGAGAAGCACTTTCGCGAGGTATCCTGCGCCGCCATGACCCGCGCCCGCGTCCCAATTCGCCGCTCCGTCCGCGCCACCGTCGCTCGCCGCGCCGCCGACCACCCGATCGTCTACCGCGTGGCCATGCCCGAGCCGGCGGCGCACGAGTACGAGGTCGAGATGCAGGTCCCCGCGCTCGGGCGCGACGAGGTGGAGATCGTCTTTCCCGCCTGGGCGCCGGGGAGCTACATGGTGCGCGACTTCGTCCGCCACCTGACCGGTCTCCTGGTCAGCGACGGCGCCGGGCGCGCGCTGCCGCCCGGGCGCGTGGTCCGTGTCGACAAGCAGCGCTGGCGGATCGCCGCCGCCGGCCGCCCGTTTCGTGTCCGCTATCGGATCTTCGCCTTCGAGGCGACGGTGCGGACCTCGTTTCTCGACGACAGCCACGCCTACTGGAACGGCAGCAGCCTCTTCTTCTACGTCGACGGCGAGCTCCAGCGCCGGTGCGAGGTCACGGTCGCGCTCCCCGATCGTCGCTGGCGGGTCGCCACCGCGCTGCCGGCGGTCGCCGGGCGCCGCCTCACCTACGCGGCGGCCGACTTCGACGAGCTGGTCGACTCGCCGTTCGAGATCGGGACGCACGCGCTGCACACCTTCAGCGTCGGGCGCACGCAGTTCGAGCTGGCGCTCTACGGCCGGACCAACGCCGAGGCGGCGCGCCTCGTCGACATCCTCCGCCGGGTGGTGGTCGCCACCGGCAAGATCTTTGGCGGCTTTCCGTTTCGCCGCTACCTCTTCATCGTCCACGCGCTGCCGGTCGGCTCGGGCGGGCTCGAGCACCGCGCCTCGGTGACGATGGACATCGCCGGCCTGGGCTTCGAGGACGAGACCGGCTACATCCGCTTCGCCGATCTGGCGGCGCACGAGTTCTTCCACGCCTGGAACGTCAAGCGCATCCACGACGCGGCGCTGGGGCCCTTCGACTACACGAAGGAGAACTACACCCGCCTGCTCTGGCTGTTCGAGGGGTGCACCGACTATCTGGCGCACGTCATCATTCTTCGCGCGCGGATCACCTGCGAGCGGCAGTTCCTCAAGATGATCGCCGAGGACTGGCCCAAGTACGCCACGCGCCCCGGGCGCAACGAGACGTCGCTGGAGGAGCTGTCGTTCGAGGCCTGGGTCAAGCAGTACAAGCCGTCGGAGAACTTCACCAACCGCGCGGTCAGCTACTACGAAAAGGGGCTCTGGACCGCGATGGCGCTCGACCTCGAGCTGCGCCTGGCCGGCGATGGCGGGCGCGGGCTCCCGGAGATGCTCCGGCTGCTCTGGGACCGCTTCGGCCGCGCCGGACAGCCGATCAGCGACGCCGACGTGCGCGCCGCCGCCGCCGCGATCGCCGGCCGGACGATGAACCGCTTCTTCGATCGCTACGTGCGCGGCACGGAAGAGCTGCCGCTCCCGGCGCTCCTGGCGCGCGCCGGCCTCGACCTCCAGGCGCGCGCCGACTGGGACGAGAGCGCCCGGCCGCCTGGCGAGCGCGATCCGGTCCGCAGCGGCCGCGCCCGCGCCTGGAGCGGCCTCGGGCTGCAGCCCGAGCGGACGGTGGTGCGCAACGTCGTCCCCCGGTCGCCCGCCTGGCGGGCCGGGCTGACCTTCAACGACGAGATCGTCGCCGTCGACGGCGCGCGCGTCACCGCGGCGACGTTCGCCAAGCGCATCGCCGACGGCCGGCCCGGCGCGCGCGTACGCCTCGCCTACTTCCGGCGCGACGAGCTGCGGGAGGCGCGCCTGACGCTCGGCGAGAGCCCCGAGCGCCGGCTGACCGTCACCGTCGATCCCCACGCCTCCGCCCGGGCCAACGCGGTCCGCGCCGGCTGGTTCGGCCTCAATGGGCGAAGGTGATCTGAATCGGTGAGCGCCATACAGGGGGAGGCGGTGGCCGACGCGCCGACCTGGACGGCTGCTCCGACCACCGGCAGATGGCTGTCGGCGTCGATCACCTGGACGTTCGGTCACAAGCGCGAAACGAGCCCCGGCAGGGCATCGACGAACGGCCTTTCGATTTCCAGCACGGGCGCCAGGGAGGCGCAGTGCTCGCCGAAATAGGCGGCGAGCTGCGGATACCGACCAGCGTCTATTCGCCGCCCGAGGTAGTGGAACAGAACGAGATTCGAGACGACCGCGAGGTCGGCGATCGACAGGGCGCTGCCGACGAGAAACCGCCCAGGTCCGAGCTGTTCGAGGTAGCCGAACGCCTCGGGGACGTGTCGCTCCATCACCACGTCGATGGCGGCCTGATCCCCCGGTCTCTTCCGAATGTTTGGGGCGACGATCTGATTGTGAAACAGCGGGTGCATGATCTGGCGAAACAGCGCGCTGCCGGCCCATGAATCGAGGAAGAGAGCCGTGCCACCGTCTCTCGCGTCGGTCGGGATCAGCGCCGGCTGCGGGCTCCGGCGATCGAGGTAGTGCACGATCGCGGTCGAATCGGCCAGCACATACCCATCGTCGTCGATGGCGGGAATGAGTCCGGTCGGACTGATGGCGCGCCAGTTCGGCGGAGGGCTGTCGGGGATCACCGGAACGACAGGGGTGACCTCGTACGGAATGGCCTTGATTCGGGCGGCCATGATGACCTTGCGTGTATGGACCGAAAAAGGAACGCCATAGATCTTGAGCAGCTTCTTGGACATCGGTTCTCTCCTTGGGGTTGAAGCTTCACTTGAAGCCTCAGGAAGTATCGAGAACGAGAGGTCCCCTCTCAATTCCCTGCCAGGTAAGTCGCGCAACGCGACCGCGCGCGGCCCGCTTACCTCCAAGGTCATTGAAGGGGCTCGCCGATTGGCGGATCCTGGCGGATGTGATTGCGGCCGACAGCACCAGACGACGAGAACCCACCGTAGGATTGCTCCTTCAATCGTGGCGGAGGACGCGCCACCTGAGCCAGCTCGGCCTGGCGACACAGGCCGACGTCTCTTCCCGCCATCTCTGCTTCGTAGAGACGGGGCGCGCGAATCCGAGTCGAGAGATGGTCCTACGGCTGGCGAACGCACTGGACGTCCCCCTGCGCGAACGCAACGCTCTCTTGCTGGCCGCCGGCTTCGCGCCCCTGTACGCCGAATCAACGCTGGATGCGCCGGCTCTGGCAGCGGTGAACGGCGCGCTCGAAGCGATCCTGCGGCAACAGGAGCCGTTCCCGGCGGTCGTGATGAACCGCCACTGGGACATCGTTCGGACCAACGAGGCCGCGGCCCGATTCTTTGGGTTCTTGCTCGGCGGACGCCAGGCCGCCGGGCCGGCCAACGTGCTGCGCATGATGTTCCATCCCGATGCGGTGCGGCCGTTCGTGAAAAACTGGAGCGCTGTCGCCGAGGCGCTCGTGCTGCGGGTCCGTCGCGAAGCTGTCGGCGGCGTTCCCGACGAGGCCACGGAGAAGCTGCTCGGGGAGGTGCTCAGCTACCCCGGCGTGCCGGCGTCCCTCCACACCACCTCAATCTCCTCGCCGCTCGTGCCTGTCGTCCCCCTGACGTTCGAAAAGGGCGGCCAACGATTCAATTTTTTCTCCGCCATCACGACGCTGGGGACGCCTCAGGACGTCACCGTCCAGGAGCTTCGCATCGAGAGCTTCTTCCCCGCCGACGAGGCCACCCGCGGCGCCGCCAGGCGGGTGGCCACCAAGGCGCCGAGCAAATCCTGATCCGCGGCGCTCGTCGGGCTATCGTCGCCGCACGGAAATCGCCAGCTTGGCGACGCTCTTGACCACGTGGGGGACCCGCTTCAAGAGGTTGATCGAGGGGGGGCGCTTCTCGCGGACAGCGAAGGGGATCTCCACCACCTTCTTCCCTTCCCGGTGAGCGCGGATGACGAACTCGCTGGCGAAGACGTCGCGATCGAGGACGCAGCGGCGCGCCGTCTCCAGCAGCGCGGCCCGCCGGAAGGCCTTGAGGCCGTGTGTGTCGGTGCCGGGAAAGCGGCAGACGGCGCGCAACATGCCGTTGTAGACGCGGGTGGCGGTGCGGCGGAACAGCGGCCGCTGGTCGTTGGAGCCGACCATCGCCTTGGAGCCGACGACCAGATCGGTGTCGCTCCGCTCGAGCAGCGCCATCGCGCGCGCGTAGAATTCGGTGTCGAGCAGATCGATCTCGTCGCAGATGACGAACGTGCCGCGCGCCTCGAGGATCCCCTGCTTCATCGCCAGGCCGTAGTTCGGCTGCCCGACGGAGAGCATGCGGACCTGCGGGTGCTCGATCTCCAGCTCACGACCGATCTCGATGGTGCGATCGCGCGAGCCGTTCTCGCACAGCAGGAGCTCGTAGCTCCAGCCGAAGCGGCGGAGCTTCTCCTCCAGCTCCAGCACCGAGCCGCGCAGGATCCCCTCCTCGTTGTAGACGGGGATGACGACCGAGACGTGCGGGGCGTCGCCCCCCTCGCCGCCGCTCATGACGCGCTCCCGTCGATGAGCGCCGCCACCTCGCGCCCCGCCAGCACGCAGTCCTCCATCGCGTTGTAGGTCCAGGCGCCGTAGCGCCCGCGCGGATGGATGGCGTTGGCCTCCAGAAACCCGAAGATCGCGCGCGTCGCCTGGTAGTAGTTCCGGTCGAACACCACGTAGGCGTATTCGATCTGCTTCTCTTCCGCGAACAGCACGTCGTCCGCGCTGCCGAGCGCGCCGGCCTCCACCAGCGCCGCCGCCGTGTCCCGGATGGTGGCCTCGCCCACCGGCCCGCGGTCGGCCATCTCCACGCAGATCGAGGCGCAGCCGGCGGGGGCCATGTTGGCCATGGCGGTCGAAAAGACGTTCACCCGGTAGAACGGATATCGCTTCTCGGGGACGTAGATCCAGTGCCAGTCGGCGCGGGGCTTTCCGCGCGCGCCGATGTTGAGGTAGCGCAGCGTCGTGCAGCGGAGCCGCGCCGCCTCGCGCTCGATCTCCGGCGGCAGCTCCGGCATCCGCTTGAGCAGCTCGGGCAGCGGGATGGTCGCCACCAGCGCGCGGTAGGGGATCCGCTCGCCGCCGACCACCACCTCGCGCCGCTGCCAGTCGATGCTGTCGGGGCTGGAGCGGGTGTGCACCTGGCCGTGCGCCATCCGCGTCGTGAGCGCGCGCGTGAAGGTCTCGATGCCGCCCGCCTTCGGGTACAGGAAGCTCTGGTTGTAGCCCATCTCCGGCGGCCCCGCGCCGACGGCGCCCGCGATCACCTGCTCGAGGTTCGGCAACGGCACGAAGCGCGAGCACCAGGCGGCGGTGATCTCGCGCGGGTGGACCCCCCAGATCTTCTCGTTGTAGGGGATCATGAAGTGCTTGGAGATTCCGGCGCCGAAGTGCTGGAGGCAATAGTCTTCGAAGTTCTCCGCGGCCTTGGCCCCGGGGTCGGTCGCGCCCGCCACCTTGGCCTCGACGACGCCGAGCAAGCACTCCTTGATGACCTCGGGCGGCAGCCCGTGCAGGTTGGCCTGGTAGGGATAGCGGGTCAGCACGCCGTGGGAGAAGATCCGCGCCCGGCGGGCGATGGGCGTCATCTGGCCGGGGAGCAGCTCGTCGACCAGCTTCTTCACCCCCGGATCGCGCAGGTGCAGCCAGTGGCCGGTCTTGTCGAACCGGTAGCCGTCGCGCTCGTCGGTGCGGGCGTGGCCGCCCAGGCGCGCCTCGCGTTCGAACAGCACCCAGGGCGCGCGCAGGTGGACGGCGGTCGAGATCCCGGTCAGCCCGCCGCCGAGGATGACGACCGGCCCCGCGCCGGGCGCCGGCTGCGCGCTCTGCGCGTCGCTGCTCACGCGCCGTCACTTAGCACGAATTGCGCTTGGCGAGTGCGGCAAGGGTGGATTGCTGGATTGGTGGATTGCCCAGGGGCGCGGAGGTATCCCCCCCGCGCTACTATCCGCGCGTGACGCGCTCCGATATGCCCGTGGCGCCGCTCCCCGCGGCCGAGCGCGCGCGCGTCCTCGACTTCGAGCACCGCAAGCGCGAGCGGAGCGTCTGGCCGCGCGTGATGTCGCTGCGCTACCTGACGACCGCGCTGGGGCGGCTCGGACGGGGAACCGCGGCCGTCGACGCCACGCCGGTCGCCCACCCTCCGCCGGGGACGCTGTCGATCACCTTCGTCGGGCACGCCACGGTCATGATCACGACGCCGGCGGTGCGCCTCCTCTCCGACCCGCTGCTGGAGCGTTCCCTCTACGGGATCCGGCGCGCCAAGGCGGCCGGGATCGCCGCCCAGGACCTGGACGACGTCGACCTGGTGCTGATCACGCACGCCCACCCCGATCACCTCTCGCGGGCCAGCATCGCGCGGGTCGCCCGCAAAGCGGTCCTGGTGGTCCCCCCGCGCTGCACCAGCTTGGTGCGCGGCCTGGGGTTCGCCGACATCGTCGAGCTCGACCCAGGCAGCAGCCATCCATTCGGAGACCTGGAGGTGACCGCGGTGCCGGTGCGCCACTCCGGAACGCGCGGCCTCGGCGACTACCTCCGGCGCGGCGCCTGCGGCTACGTGGTGCGCGCGCGCGCCGGCGCGATGACCGCCAACGCCTACATCTCCGGGGACACCGGCTACTTCTCCGGCTTCACCGAGATCGGCCGGCGGTTTCACGTCGACGTCGCGCTCCTGCCGATTGCCGGCTACGAGCCGGCGTCGTTCCGCGAGGAGCACCTCTCGCCGCTCGACGCGCTCTACGCCTTCGACGATCTGGGGGCGCGCCTCCTGGTCCCCACCAGCTACGGCTCGTTCCCGCTCAGCTACGAGCGGCTCGATGCGCCGCTGGCCTGGCTGCAGGAGCTGGCGCGCGCGAGCGGCTTCGCCCGTCCCGACGCCGACCGCAGGCTGGCCATCCTCGATCACGGCCAAACGCTGCACGTGCGGATGCACGCTTGACCCACCCGACGGCGGGGGGCGAGACTGCAACACCTTTTGGAAACTGGAGGTCAGCGATGAAACTATTGAAGGTCTTGGGCGCGGTCATCCTTCCCTTGCCCTTGGCGCTGTTCGCAGGCTGCAAGGGCGGTGGCTCCAGCTCACCCGCGACGGTCGCTGACTTCTGCACCCAGTACGCGGATGCCGTCTGCCAGATCACCACCACCACCTGCGTCGGCGTCACGATGGCCAGCTGCACCACCTTTCAAGAGGGCGTCTGTATGACCCTCGCCACCCAGGCGATGGCCGACGGCAAGCGGATCTTCGCGCCGGGCAACCAGCAGGACTGCATCAACAAGGTGAAGGCCGCCTTCTCCAGCACCAACCCCATCACGCCGACGACGCAGGCGAGCATCGATCTGGCCTGCAACTACGTCTTCCAGGGCAAGGGGGTGCAGCTGACCGACTCCTGTACCACCCAGTTCGACTGCGCCGGGACCACCAACGGAACGATCATCTGCGACGCGGCTCAAAAGCTCTGCGCCACCTCCACCTCGGTGGCCGGCAACAAGCAGTGCGGCGACGTGGGCGACGTCTGCGCGACGAACTTCTACTGCAGCTCCGCCACCGTCCCGGTCTGCACGGCCGAAGGGACCAGCGGCGCCGCTTCCCCTTGCAGCGCGCTCGCCCCGTGCGACAGCAACTCGCGGTGCGCGGCCGGCACCTGCATGCCGCTGGTCGCGGCGGGCCTCGCCTGCACGGCCGACAGCGACTGCGCTTCAGACGGGTACTGCGATCGATTCGGCACCTCGCCGGCTTGTGACAAGGGGCTGTCGTTCGCCAACAACTCGCCCTCCTGCCTCTGCGTCGGCCAAGGGATGAGCTGCCCCGCCGGTCTGGTGGGGACCTGGGGCGTGAGCGCCGGGACCAGCACCGGAGCCGGCGGCAACGTGGGAACTGGGGGCGCGGCTGGTGCCGGCGCCGCCGGAGCTTCCGGCGCCGCGGGTCAGGGCGCGGCCGGTTCCAGCGGCGGCATCGGCGGCGCCGCGGGTGGCGCGGCCGGCGCGGCCGGCGGCGCGTTGAGCGACCACGGCTGATCGTGACCAATCGATGATGGATCGTCTCCGCGCGGCGCTGGGCCGCGTTCCAACCTGGGCCTGGGCGCTGGCGTTCGCGCTGGCGCTCTGCCTGCCGCGGCTGGGCGCCTCCGGATTTTGGGATCCGTCGGAGCTGAAGCTGGCCGAGCAGGCGCGCGACATCGCCCGCTCTGACAGCCTGTTCGATCCGACGGTGGCCGGGAAATATCCGGCCCGCCCGCCGCTCGATCTCTCGCTGGCCGCGCTCGGCATCCGCCTCTTCGGCGCCAGCGAGCTCGGCGCGCGCCTCTTCTTCGCGCTCTGCGCGATCGGGGCGCTGATGGCGATCTACTGGGCGGGCGCCGGCCTCCTGCGCAAGCGCGCCGGCCTCCTGGCCACGCTGGCGCTGGGGACGACGCCGCTCTTCGTGCTGGAGGCGCGGCAGCTCACCTCCGACGCGCCGCTGATCGCCGCCCTGGCGCTGGTGCTCGGCGCGCTGGGCCGCTACGCCTGGCCGCCCGACGGGCGCCGCCGCCCGCGCGATCTGCTGCTCGGGCTGGTCGGCCTGGCCATCGGCGCGCTGGCCGGCGGCGCGATGTCCGGCGTCGTGCTGCCGCTCTTGGCGCTCATCGCGGCGCTGGTGGTCGGAAAGGGGCTGGTCCCCGTCGCCGCCACCGCCGTCGATGACGGGACCGGGGCGCTGGCCGCGGCGGGCATCGGCCCCGACGTGGCCGCCGATCGTCCGTTCGGCGACAGCACCTGGCGGCCGACGGCGCGCGGGTTCTTGGCCTTCGCCGCCCTCACCGTGGCGGCGGTGGTGCTGCTGGCCGTCGGGCTCGGTCACATCGTGGCCGGCAGGTACTCCTGGCTGGTGGGCGGCGTCCCGCGCAGCGGCGCGCCGGTGCACAGCTTCGAGATGCTGGTTCGCGAGCTCGGCTTCGGGCTCTTCCCCTGGAGCGCGGTGGCGGTGTTCGCGCTCGCCCGTCCGCTCATCCGCCTCGACGCCGACGGCAGCTCCGGCCCGCGCAGCAACCCGCGCCTGGCCTTCGTCGAGCTCTACCTCCTGTTCTTCGCCGGCATGGGCTACGCGCTCTCGAGAGCAATACAT
>CAVRRT010000001.1:0-13854 GCA_963723305.1 uncultured Pseudomonadota bacterium | reverse complement strand
ACTGGTTCGGCCGCGGTGGCAACGGCGCCGTCGAGGGCTCGATCAGCCTCGTCACGAGCGATCACGACGATCTCGCCTGCGCGAGCGAACAGGCGTTCGGTCGGTATCGCTGCGAGTTCCGCGCGCCCGGCGTCCCCTGGCCCGACCCGCCGGCCCCCGCCGACCGCCTGGCCGGCTACTTCACCGTCGAGCAGAAGCTGTACGTGGTCCCGGGACTGTTCGAGCAGCCGGCGCTGGCCGCCCGCTACGCCGCCGAGGAGCCGCGCAAGGTGCCGCGCGACCAGCGCCCCCGTTTCTCGGCGGTCTGCCAGCTCAAGGTCACCGATCAGATGCGCAACTTTCAGACCCGCTGGGTGAAGACCGGGGGGTGGAACCATCAGGACGAGGCCCCGGTGGCGATCGCGTCGGACTGCCGCATCCAGTAGGCGGCCAGCTCACCCTGTCAGTGATCGACCGTGATCGAGCCCGGTGTTTGGTCGAAGTCGCTGGTGATCGAGACGTCATTGCTCGCACCCGAAACCATGCGGTAAACGTCGTTGCCCCGGGTGTAATAGATGTCGCTGGTTCCGGCCTCGATGTCGCCTGGCGTTTGGTCGAAGTCGCTGGTGATCGAGACATCATTGCCCGCGCCCGAAACCATGCGGTAAACGTCGTTGCCCCGGGTGTAATAGATGTCGCTGCCGCCCGCGGCGATCTCGCCCGGCGTTTGGTCGAAGTCGGAAGTCATCGAGACGTCGTTGCCCGTGCCCGGCACCATCCGGTAGACGTCGTTGGCGACCGTGTAGTAGATCGTGCTTCCACTCGCCGCGATCGAGCCGGGAGTCTGGTCGAAGTCGGAGGTCATCGAGACGTCGTTGCCCGCGCCCGGCACCATCCGGTAAACGTCGTTGGCGACCGTGTAGTAGATCGTGCCTCCGCCCGCCGCGATCGAGCCGGGAGTCTGGTCGAAGTCGGAGGTGATCGAGACGTCGTTGCCCGCGCCCGGCACCATCCGGTAGACGCCGTTGGCGACCGTGTAGTAGATGGTCAGCGCAGCGCCGGCGTCTCCGGTCGCGCCGGCGTGCCCGCCGGACCCGGTCGCGCCGGCGTGCCCGCCGGACCCGGTCGCGCCTCCCGTCCCGCCGGACCCGTTCGCGCCTCCCGTCCCGCCCGTCTGGCCCGTCGATGACGACGCGCTACATCCGAAAAGCGCCAGAACAACGGCACCGGAGAGAGCCGCGCGTCGAGCGATGACTTTAGAGATGCACATAATGCTCACGGTAGCCGATTGAGCGGTTTCCGGCAACTTGCGGGGCTGCCCTTCGGTGCTGCCCCTCGGTGCGGCCGATGATTCAGGGCGCCGCCGTCGCGAGAGTACAATGAAGCGGTGAGCCGCAAGCCTCGCGTAACGAACCTCGCCGTGGGGGCGGCCTTTCGCTCCCTGGCGCTCGTCGCGCTGATTGGCTGCGGCAATCCCGCCGGTGCTGGCGGCGCGGGCAATGGCGGCGTGGGCGGTGGGGCCGGCGCCTCGTCAGGAGCGAGCGGCGGCGCGATGGGCGCTGCCGCAACGACTGGAGCCGGCGGCGCGGGAACTGGCGGCGCGGGAACTGGCGGCGCGGGAACTGGCGGCGCGGGAACTGGCGGCGCAGGAACTGGCGGCGCGGGAACTGGCGGCGCGGGAACTGCGGGCAGTGGGGCCGGGAGCGGCGGTGTGGCCGGCGCGGCGGGTGCGCCGGCGCTTGGCAAGCGGGGGATCGCGACCAACACGGCGCCTGGCGCGGCGTTCTTCCCGGCGGTGAGCTGGTGGTACGACTGGAGCCTGCAACCTTCGGGAGGCAACACCGGCATCGAGTTCGTGCCGATGGTGTGGGGCGCGAGCACCGTGAGCGGCGCCATTCCCACGGGATCGAAGTTCCTGCTCGGGTTCAACGAACCGAACTTCATGTCCCAGTCGAACCTCACGCCGGCGCAGGCGGCCGCCGATTGGGCGGCGCTGCAAGCCAACGCCACCAGGGCCGCGCTGTCGATCGTCGGCCCGGGGATGAACTTCTGCGGGCCGGCGGCCAGCTGCAACGGCACCGATCCCTATCAATACCTGACGACGTTCTTCAGCGATTGCGCCGGGTGCGAAGTCGATTACGTGGCCGCCCACTGGTACAACTGCGACCTCCCGTCGCTGCAAGACTATCTCGAGCCGGGCGGCAGCCTCGCTGGCTACGAGCAGTTCGGCAAGCCGATCTGGCTGACGGAGTTCTCCTGCGACACGACGGCGACGGAGGCGCAGCAGGAGGCGTACATGCGGGCGGCCGTTCCCTACCTCGAGAGCAACCCGCACGTCTTCCGCTATTCGTGGTTCAGCGCCAGCCCCATCCCCAACGCGCAGCTCGTGAACAGCGACGGATCGCCGACGGCTCTGGGGCAGGTGTACATCGGCCTGTCGCCCTGACGACGACGGCCGACCTCGTGGCCGGGTGGTGAGAGATCGGGGAAATCGGTCTATCATCCGGCCTTGGTTCGGCCGTCACTGCTGCCGCTGGTTCTCGCCGTCTGGGTCGTCCCGCTGTCCGGCAGCGCTGCGCCGTCCAAGCCGTCGCTGTCCAACTGGACGAAGGCCAAACACGGCAAGGTGTTGGTACCGGCGAAGGTGTCGCCGCCCTCGGCGAAGGTGTCGGCGCCTCCGGCGCCCGAGCCGGCACTCGCCGCCGCCAGCGCCGGCTCCAAAGCGAAGACGAAATCCGGCGGCGCGACCGTCAACGGAAAGGTCGCGGTGTTCGGGTTCACCGGTGACGGCGCCGCGCGCGTCCAGCAGGTCGTGGTCAGCACGCTGCGCACGCGCGGGCTGCAGGTCACGACCTCGCTGCGCCCAGTCGACAGCGCCGAGCAATTTCGAGAGATGGCCGCCACGCTGCGGCTCGCCGCCTACATCGAAGGCGCGGTCGGCGGCGAAGGGTCACGGGGCCAGGCGACCGTGCACGTTCGCAGCGGCGTCACCGGGCGGCGGATCGCTTCCGTCCGGTTCTCCGCCGAGCGCAGCGCCCTGGCGGGAGACGTCGGCAGCGGGTTGTGGCCGCGGACGGGCTCGCAGCTGACCCGGCTCTGCGCCGAGGCCGCCAAGCCGCACAAGGGTGGGCGCGGGGTGCTGCGCATCGACGCCGGCACGCCGATCGAGACCACCGCCCCCGACGACTACATCCCGCCCCATCTTCGCAACGATGCCCCCAAGGATGGCCGCAAGGACGATCCGTGGGCCGACGAAGCGAGGTAGACGAAGCGAAGTAGACGAAGCGGGCACGTCGCGCCATTTGCGTCCTGGTCCTCAGCTTTTTGAGGGACGTCGCCCGAGCGGCCCGCGGATCGCCCGGCGGATCTGGCCTTGCATTCTGGTCCGCCCCTTGCTTCGCTGGTCGGGCATGCGATCCCTCCTGCTGCTCTCGATCCTCCTGGCCGCTACGACGGCCGCCTGCAACCAGTCGCTGACCCCCGACAAGACCGGGACCGGTGGAACCGGGACAGCCACCGGGGGTGGCGACGGGGGGACCAGCCCGGGAACCGGCGGTCTTGGCGGGAGCAACATCTCCCCGGTCTGCAACACGCTGGTCGCCGAGTATCAGTCGGCCCTCACCGCCGCCGACGGCTGCCAGGTCGGAGCCAGCGGTCAGTGCCAACAGATCGTCAGCGGGAATCCATCCGGCTGCTCTTGCCCGACCTACGTCACGGACAGCTCGGCGCTCTCCGCGATCGAGGATGCCTGGCAGGCCGCCGGCTGTGTGGTGCCGACGGCACCCTGCGAGCTCCTTTGTCCGGCCGCGCTCAACACCACTTGCGTCCCGACCGACGGAGGCAGCTCCGGCTTTTGTTCGTATGTGCCGGGCACCGGCGGATCCAGCGGGGCTGGCGGTGGTGGCACAGGCGGCACCAGCGGCGGCGGTGCCACAGGCGGCGCCAGCGGAGCCGGTGGCTCGCCGGTGGGTGGTAACACCTGCAGCACACTCGCCTCCGAGTACGCGGCGGTGTTGATCGGCGCCAGGAGTTGCACCGCCGGCGCCGCTGGCCAGTGCGGGCAGCAGGTCCCCTCCGTCCTCTCGCCCTGCTCCTCGGGCTGCACGGAATTCGTGACCGACAGCAGCGTCCTGGTCGGCATCCAGCAGACGTGGAACGTGGCCGGCTGCGCGGATGTGCCTGCTGCCTGCCCGCTCTTCGCCTGCAGCGTGGCCGCCAGCGCCACATGCGTTGCGAGCGACGCGGGCGGTTCCGTCTGCGCGACCAGCTACCAGACGGTCTCGACCAACTGAGCGAAGGACCCACCGAAACCGCGCGACGGCCGGCGTCCGCACCAACACCGCCAGCGACCTGCTCGGGCTTCACGCATTTCACCGGGTTGCAGGGAGTCTCGCAAGAACCTGTACGGACCGCCGCTCCACATTCAAGATGTCCGACAGTGTTCGCGCTCGGGCATCTCGGCCTCGGAAAGAAGATCGCGGCGCGCCCGTATCGCCAATTTTTCCTCGCCGAAAAGCGCGCGTTCTTTCTGGGCGCGCTGCTCCCCGATCTGATCGACAAGCCCCTCTTCTACGTTCCGTTCTGGCTCACGGGGAGGCGAGGCGCGGCAGCGGGGATCCTCTCCGGCACCCACCTATTCGCCCACACGGGCCTGTTCCTGCTGGCCCTGGTCATCGCCGCGCTGCTCACGCGATCCCTCGCCGTGCGCGCGGTGGCCGTCGGGGTCGCGACCCACCTGGTCCTCGACTGCGTCGGCTTGTCGATGGGGCTGCGGACGCTGCTCTGGCCGCTCCTCGGCTGGCACTTCCCGGCTTATCCGTTCAGAAATCTCGGCCAGCATCTGGCGACGATCCTGAATCCCGTCACGCTGGCCGGTGAGCTGCTCGGTGCCGGGATCCTCTGGTGGGACTATCGGAAAGCGCGGCGCCGGTAACCGCGCGGGCCGAAAAGTAGGTATCGATCGTCCACGTCACCTGCTCGGTCCGGTGCCCGTGCCCCCGTCGCCGCTACCGCCGTCGGAGGGGAATGAGGCGATGGCCGCCACCGCCACGGGGGTTGCGGAGCTGGTCGTCGTACCGTTGCCGAGCTGGCCGGCGTCGTTGTACCCCCAGCAATAGACGCTGCCGCCGGAGACCGCGCACATTTGCTGCCAGCCCGCAGCGATGGCGGTCACGCCGCGAAGGCCTCGCACCGCCACGGGGGTCGCGGAGTCGAGCGTCGGGGCCTGGCCGGCGTCGCCCGACGTGGCCCCCCAGCAGTCGACGGTTCCGCCGGAGAGTACCGCGCATGTTTGCTCGAAGCCCGCAGCGATGGCGGTCACGCCAGTCAATCCCGCCACCGCCACGGGCGTGGTGGAGTTGGTCGTCGTGCCGTTGCCGAGCTGACCGGCGTCATTGTTTCCCCAGCATTCGACGGTGCCGCCCGTGAGCAGCGCGCAAGTGTGGTGCCCACCGTTGGCGGCGATCGCGATCGCCCCGCTCAAGCCTGAAACCGCCACCGGCGTCGCGGAAGCCGTCGTCGTGCCGTCGCCGAGCTGGCCGTCGAAGTTGTCGCCCCAGCAATCGACGGTACCGCCGGTGAGCAGTGCGCAGGTATGGACGCCGCCCACGGCGATCGCGGTCGCCCCGGTCAAGCCCACCACTGCCACGGGCGTCGATGAGATGGAGAATGTGCCGTTGCCGAAGTCGCCGGCCGTGTTGCCGTCGCCCAGCTCCTCGTAGTTATCGTCGCCCCAGCATTCGACGGAGCCGCCGGAGAGAAGCGCGCACGTATGGGCGTCGTCGTTGTCGCTCTCGCCTCCCGCGCTGATGGCGATGACGCCGCTCAAGCCCGACACCGGCACGGGGGTCGCGGAGGCGGTCGTCGTGCCGTTGCCGAGCTCGCCCCAGTGGTCGGCCCCCCAGCATTCGACTGTGCCGCCGGAGAGGAGAGCGCACGAGTGGTCGGCGCCCGCCGCGACGCCGATCGCGTCGCTCAGGCCCACCACGACGGGGGTCAAGGAGCTGGTCATCGTGCCGTCGCCGAGCTCGCCGTAGCCGTTATCCCCCCAGCAAACCACAACGCCGCCCGAGAGCAGCGCGCACGTTTGGCCGGTACCTCCGGAGACAGCGATTCCCCCTGTCAGACCACCGCCGCTCTCCGCGGCGTCCGCTCCCGCGTCCGGGCCTTCGCCGCCGTCGGAGATGTGCCCGGAGTCCTTTGCGGCGGCGTCCGACGCACCGGCGTCGCTGTCGGAAATCGCCGGGACAAAAACGGAGAAGTGCGCGGTCTCGGCGGCCACGTGCGTCTTGTCGAGCACGGTGGTGGAGAGCTTCGTGAAGTCGTTGGAACCGACCGGCGCCGTAAACACCTCGATGTCCTTCACGCTCCTTCCCGCGGGCACCCGTGCGGGGTCGAAGGAGAGCGTCACCGTGACGGCCGTGGAGAACACGAGCCCTTCCGGGCCGAAGACGTAAGGGGTCCCCACGACGGTGACCCCCGTGGGGACTGGCGCCGACGGGTCAAGAGCGATCGTGATCAACGTGTCTTTGCCGAGCGCGCCGGCAGGCACCTTCACCTGGGTTCCGTTCGACGTGGAGACCGTGCCTCCGCCGGAGCCCACGGTCGCAGACGCGGACGCGCCGGGTGAGGCCGTGCCGGAGCAGCTTGCCGTCAAACAGAGCGCGACGAGTGTGGCGAGCCGCAAAACCTTCGTTTTCATCGTCGATATTCCTACCTACCACAAAGTGTCGTAACCAAAAAGTGTCGTCATCAAGAGAGATCGGTCACCTTCGAGGCGCCGGCGCCGCGTGTGCGCAGCACGACGGCCACGCTGGGTGACCTGCAGGTCCTCTGGGGCGGGCGAGATCGGCTACTTCGGGTCGCCGAGGTAGCCGAGCAGCTCGCCGTCGGGGCGTGGGCGGTCTACAAACTCTGCGAGGACGGAGATCTTCCGCACGTGCGCATCAACAACTCGATACGTGTTTCGACCGGGCGATCTCTCGGAGTTCATCACCGCGCGCAGGCGGGCGAGGCGGAGAAAGAAGCCGCCGCCGCAAGAGTAGTCCTGCCTTATCTGACCATCAGGGTCAGATAAGGCGGTCATATTGCTTCGCCGTCGCACACGCCGTGGCTCCGGGACGGCCATCGGACGCGACGGCTTATGACTCCGTCTGTACAGGTGCGGTCAGGTGCAGGCGCCTGGATCGACTCAAAGAAGCTCGACGCCGTCAGGCGGTCCTAACGAAGATCTGCCTGGGCCGCGCCCTCTCCACCTTCGGGAGCTCTAGCCTGAGCACGCCGTTGGTGAGCTGCGCGTCGATCTTTGTCTGATCGACCGTCTCCGACAGGCTGAATTGGCGGAAGAAGGTCCCCGACTCGTACTCCCGCAGGACGTCGGCCTCTCTGGCCGTCTCTGGCCGCGTGACCTGCCCGGTCAGCGTCAGCACGCTCTCGCGGAGGTCGACCTTCAGGTCTTGAGCCTTCACACCCGGCATGTCCGCGAAGACGGTGATCGAGCTTTCGTTCTCGAAGATGTCGACGGCTGGCGAGTAGACGGGCCCCGGGCGCGTCTGCTCCGGAACGGTCGGAAGGTTTCCCTTTTCGGCTTTGAGGACGTCTGTTCTGGTTTCCCTTGCCATGGCGTTTCCCTCCTCTGATGTCGGCGGGCTCATGCTCTCACCGTGATCTGACGCGGCTTCGCTTGCTCCGCCTTGGGCAGCCTGAGCGTGAGGATGCCCTCGGTATATCCAGCCTCGACCCCTTCCGCGTCGATCTCGGTGGGAAGCGTCACCGTGCGGTTGAACGATCCCTCGGCCCTCTCCTTGCGGTGGTAGCTGACGCGCTCCTGCTCCCGTGGAATCTCGCGTTGCCCTGAAATGGACACGCGATTCCGGAGCGCGGAGATCGAAATGTCGGCCGGCTTCATGCCGGGAACCTCGGCGCGCAGATAGAAGGCGTCGTCGTCCTGCGTGACGTTCATCGGTGGGAAAACGCCCGCGCCCGCCCGGGCCACGTTGTCGCCAGCGGCCGTGTCGAACAGACGCAGCACTTCACGCCGCATCTGATCGAAGTCTGAAAATGGGGTTTCGAACGTCGGCCTCGATGGCCAGACTCGTCGCACAAGCATGGTTGACCTCCTTGGGTGGGTTGCCCGAGAAAACGATCCAATTCGTTGTGGTTTGTCAGCTAAACACAGGCGTTTTGCCGTCAAGTGAGAGACGCCGAGGGCTTCGGTCCGCGCACCCTCAGGGGTGCAGCTGGCCGGCTCCGCGAGAGCAGAGTGCCGGCAGCGGGACGGCAATGAGGTCGTCGCGCCGACGGCCAACTTCGCTCGGTTCGGAACCGGCGGCACCCTTCGTCAGATCCAATCGATCAATCGCAGCGAGTCCCACCTGCCGCTCGACAGCCGGCACGGCGAGCAAGGTCGGGCAGTCCGTCAATACGTCCCGACCGACTTGCTTGGCTGAATAGCCGTACGACTCAAGCACGGTCCGAACGGATCGAGCAGCGGCCAGACTTGAGAGCGTAATGCGCATCTGGCTCGTCCTCCTCGTGCCACCGAGTAATCACTTCCTCGTGACCGACAAGCAGGGATGAAGTTGATACCGGTCGCAACACCCGGGAAGAAATTTCTTGCCCCCGCGGTTCCGCGAGCAACCACCCAGGGGAGCTCGATCATGCGCTTCGTTCACAACGCGGCGGTAGTCGCGGCCTTAGGCGCCGCCAGCGTATCCTGGTCATGCAATGGGAGAGGCCTGGCGGCCCGCGCAGCCGGAGAGCCAGCGCCTCGGCCCGCCGTCCCGCCGTCCCGCGACCCCTCACCGCCAGTTCCGGCCGTCAGTCCTCGCACGGAGACGCCCGACGTGGCCCGGACGCTTTCAAGAGCGTTTGCCGCAACGGCGAAGGCCGTCCGAGCGAGCGTCGTCCGGATCGACGTGCGCAAGCAGCGCCCAGCCATCGCGCAGGGACGCGGGTACCCCTGGGGCGGGGGACCGCCCTTCGGAAACGTTCCGCCGTCCTTCCTGCCTTTCCAGTTCGGTGGAGCTCCGGACTCTCCGGGCCACGCGACGCCCCTTGGCGGCACCGGATCGGGCATCATCATCGACAGCTCCGGCAACGTTGTCACGAACAGCCACGTGGTCGACGGCTTCTCCGAGATCGAGGTGACGCTCTCGGACGGACGGCAGATCCCGGCGAAGCTGATCGGGAAGGACAGCCGTACCGACATCGCGGTGGTGCGGCTCGAGCGCGTCCCCCAGGATCTCGTTGCGGCACGCCTCGGCGACTCGAATCAGATCGAGGTCGGAGAGTGGGTGCTCGCCATCGGCAGCCCGCTCGGCCTCGAGCAGACGGTGACGGCAGGAATCGTGAGCGGCAAGGGTCACGTCGGGCGGTTCGTGCGGATGTCGGGCGATCGCGTGCGCGAGTACATCCAAACCGACGCCAAGATCAACCCCGGCAACTCCGGCGGGCCGCTCGTGAACCTCGACGGCGAGGTCGTCGGGCTCAACACCCTCATCAAAATGGGCGCAGGCGGCGCCTACGGCTTCGCCGTGCCGGTCAACGAGGTGCGGCGCGTGGCGCAAGCACTGCTGGCGGACGGTCGGATCCGTTACCCCTTTTTCGGTGTCAGTGTTCGAGACCTCGACAGCCTCGAAGGGCTAGTGAAGGAACAGCTCGGACCGAAGGCGCCTCCACAGGGCGCCTACGTCACGGTGGTCACGCCCGGCAGCCCGGCGGCGGCCGCTGGCGTCAGGCAGGGGGACGTGATCACGAAGCTCGATGGTGAGGCGATTAGGAGCAGCGTCGACGTGGTGGATTACGTCGCGTCGCGGGCGATAGGCGCCTCGGTGACGGTAACTTTGTTCCGAGCGGGTGACCTGCGGCAGCTCGGCGCGAAGCTGACCGCGGCTCCCGGCGACGCTGACGATTGGACCGAGGTGCCTGCGCTGGGCCTGACGTTACAGTCGCTGACGCCCCCTCTCGCAGGCTCGTTCGGGCTCCCGCCCGGAACGAGGGGCGTCGCGATTGCCGAGGTCGCGCCCGGGAGCCCGGGCGCGCGGGCCGGCTTGCAAGCGGGAGACGTCATCCTCGATGTCGATCGCAGGCCCGTGGTCGCCGCCGAGGACGCGAGCCGAATCGTCGGCGGTGGGATGGCCCATCTACTACGTGTCTATGATTGCGCAGGCATCCGTTTCGTGACCCTTCAAGGAGTCGGCTAGAGCCTCTTTCGCGGAGGAGCGAACATGAGCGAGCCCGAAGGTGACACCAACAAATCGACAGAGATCCGGCACCTGCTCCGGACGGTGAAGACTGCGCTGGAGCTGGCCATCGTCGCCCGAGCGCCGGTGGACCTGATCAACCGGCTTGGCCGCGCCTCGGGCTTGCTCGACGCCGTGAGCCAGCTGCCGCTCGACGGCGGGCCCGCGCAAGCGATGACCACCGGCCTCATCAACGACGCCCGCGCCGCGGTCGACACCTGGAAGCGATGGGAAAAGGGACGCACGCCTGCCGCGTGACTCGCGACGGGACATCTCTCCGTGTGTTACTTGCCCCGACCCACGCGGACATACTGCAAAACAGGCTGAAATCGCTGCGAAACGCTGGTGCCCAGGGACAGAGTCGAACTGTCTACACACGGATTTTCAGTCCGTTGCTCTACCAGTTGAGCTACCTGGGCGTTCTTGAAATGCTGTGGGTACTTACGTCATCTCCCCGCGGACAGTCAATCTCATCTGCACCCGTCGTCCGGCACCCGTCTCCGCACCCGACTTCCACCGACCGGTCTCCGCAGCGGGCGGCCAGATCTATCACATCAGCGCTGGCGCGTTAAAGTAGACCGCGATGACGGCGTCTTGGCAGAGTGGTAGGCGAAACGGCATCGAGGTCGTCGAGCTCGCTTCGGCGGCGTCGACCTGCACCGTCGCTCTGGCCGGGGCGCAGGTCCTGAGCTTCGCGCGACGTGGCGGGGCCGACTGGCTGTGGGTCAGCGACAAGGCGCGCTGGAGCGTCGGAACGGCGTTGCGCGGTGGAGTACCGATCTGCTTCCCCTGGTTCGGCGCGCATCCGACCGAGCGAGCGTTCCCCGCGCACGGCTTCGCGCGGACGCGGCTCTGGCGCTTGATTGGCGTTGACGAGCCGTCGCCGGCCCGGGTGCGAGCGGTGTTCGAGCTCTCCTCTGACGCCGAGACCTGGGCGCTCTTCCCGCATCGATTCACGGCGCGCCAGACCGTGACCATCGGTGAGGAGCTCGAACTGTCGTTCGAGGTCTCCAACGAGGGGACGGCTCCGCTGTCGTTCGAGGCCGCGCTGCACAGTTATTTATCGGTCTCCGAGGTGGGGGCGATCGCCGTGACCGGGCTCGAGCGCTGCGCGTTCGTGGACAAGGTCGCCGGCGGGACGCCTGCCCGCCAGGGCGACGAGCCACTTCGAATTGCAGGGGAGGTCGACCGCGTCTACGACTCCGGCGGCCCGGTGACCTTGCTCGATCCGCCGCGGCCAAGGCAGATCCACATCGAGAAGGTCGGAGCTCGCTCGACGGTGGTGTGGAATCCGGGAGCGGAGAAGGCCAGTGCGCTCGCCGACATGGATCGCGACGGATACCGGCGCTTCGTCTGCATCGAAGCCGGAAACATCGGTGAACACGCCATCACCTTGCCACCCGGCGCCCGCGATGCGCTCTCAGTTCGATATTCGACCGTACCGTAGCGTCGACGACGAGCTCGCGCCGCACTGCCCATCGTCGTTGTTCGTTATCCTTCGAGGGCAGCGCTTCTTCGGAACAGGAGCGAGAGATTGTTGGCGGGCATGAGGACAACCTCGGCCGCCTGGAAGCCAGCTGACGACGCCAGGGCCTGAACGTCGTCGAGGTCGCGCACGCCCCAGCGTGGGTCCTCGCCGCGCAGCCGATCGTCGAATCGCTGGTTGCTCTCGGCGGTGTGCGCGCCGCCGCGTTTGAACGGGCCGTAGAGGAAGAGGATGCCCGACGGAGGCAACAGCCGCGCGGCGCCCTGGAACAGCGCCTCGGCCGCCGACCAGGGGGAGATGTGGATCATGTTGATGTTCAGGATCGCGTCGGCCTGGACCAGCGGCCACGGCGCGCGCTCGACGTCGAGCAGGACCGCGGGCGCGATGTTGTCCGCGCCGGAGGCGGCGCTCCAGGCGCGGATGCTCTCCAGATGCGGCGGGGCGGCATCCGATGGCTGCCAGCGAAGGGCCGGGAACGCCCGCGCGAAGAAGGCGACGTGCTCGCCGGTGCCGCTGGCGATCTCCAGGACCAGGCCAGTGGGTGGCAAGACGCCGCGCAGGACCTCCAGGATCGGGCCGCGGTTGCGCTCTGTCGCCGCGGCATGAAGGCCCCCGGTCGGCACTGGCTGTGGATCGAAGAAGGGCATCGCGGCGCCGCGCCCCCAGTCTACCGAGGAAGAGACCTTTGACGACGGTGGCGAGCGAAATTCACCGCGCCGAAACCTGTCCGAAACCTGAAACGGGCAAGATGCAAGACCAGCTCGCGTTTTGCGCGGCTCGCTTCGCGAATGCAAATCGTTCAATATCCCGCTGCGGCGAAAGATGCCGCGCCACTCATGCCCGAGCACGAGCAGTCCGCGCCCCACAGTCCCGCCGCTCACGGCAGCGGACTGGCGAAGCTGGCGCTCGGCGCCATCGGGGTGGTCTACGGCGACATCGGGACGTCGCCTCTCTACGCCGTCAAGGAGTGCGTGACGCTGCCGCACGGGGTGGCGCCCATCGCGGTCAACATCTTCGGCGTGCTGTCGCTGATCTTCTGGTCGATCACCCTGGTCGTGTCGGTGAAGTACCTGCTGTTCGTCATGCGCGCCGACAACAACGGCGAGGGGGGCGTGCTGGCGCTGATGGCGTTGGTCGCCCGGCCGAGCGAGGCGTCCGTGAACGCCGACGAGTCGGGGGCGCACCGCGCCTCGACGCGCACGACCTGGACCGGCCTGCGGAGACCCAAGATGCTGCTCATCATGTTGGGGCTGTTCGGCGCGGCGCTGCTCTACGGCGACGGCGTCATCACGCCCGCCATCTCGGTGCTCTCCGCGGTCGAGGGGCTGGAGGTCGCCACCACCGCCTTCTCGCCCTTCGTCGTCCCGATCACGTGCGTCATCCTGGTCATCCTGTTCGCCATGCAGAAGCGGGGCACCGGCGGCATCGGCGCGGTGTTCGGGCCGATGACGGTGATCTGGTTCGTCTTCATCGCCGCGGCCGGCTTCCCCTGGATCGTGCGCCACCCGGAGATCCTGCGGGCGGTGAATCCGATCTACGGCGCGCGCTTCTTTGCCATGCACCGCGGGCATGGCTTTCTGGTGCTGGGGTCGGTCGTCCTCTGCGTGACGGGCGGCGAGGCGCTCTACGCCGACATGGGTCACTTCGGGACGCGCGCCATCCGGCTCGCCTGGTACAGCTGCGTCTTCCCGGCGCTGCTCATCAACTACTTCGGGCAAGGGGCGCTGCTGCTGGAGCGCCCCGAGGCGGCGGCCAACCCGTTCTATGGCCTCGTCTCGGGCGCCTGGCTCTATCCGATGGTGATCATCGCGACCGTGGCGACCGTCGTGGCGTCGCAGGCGCTCATCTCGGGCGCCTACTCGCTCACCCGGCAGGCGGTGCAGCTCGGCTACCTGCCGCGCGTCACCATCGTCCACACCTCCGGCCAGACCGAAGGGCAGATCTACATCCCCGAGGTGAACTGGCTGCTGATGGTGGCCTGCGTGGCGCTGGTGCTGGGGTTCCGCGAGTCGAGCAGCCTGGCCGACGCCTACGGCATCGCCGTCACCGGCACGATGGCCATCACCTCGATGCTGTTCTACTTCGTGGCGCGCGATCTCTGGAAGTGGGGAGCGCTGCGCGCGGGGGCGCTGCTGGCGCTGTTCCTCT